>DASRZB010000145.1:0-3250 GCA_035653855.1 Acidothermaceae bacterium
CCGGCCGTCGTGAACAGCACCCGCCACCCATCGGCGAGCCATCCCTTGACGTCCGCCACTACTGCCTGCGTGTCACCCCGATACGCCTGCGCCGCGACCGCATCGATGACCAGCACATCGCCGTCCGCTTCGATGTCTGAAGCAGGGACCTGCGATGTTGTCACCGCCAGTGGCGACACCGACCACCAGGCGAGGCCCAGTGAAAGAGCGTGAGTGCGGACGTCGCCGAGCGGCCGCAATGCGGCGGAGCTGAGGTCAATCGGGGCCTTGCCTCCGGACGCCGCACCAGCCCACGCGGCCTGCAGAAACTCCTCGCCCGTGCGCAGAACCTCGGCGGCGCGGGCCCGCACGCGTTCGGGATCGCAGAGCAGCACCACCGTGTCGAGCGGCATCTCGTCGAGCAGCAGATCCATCTTGTCGACCAGCACGGACGCAAGCGACTCCATGCCCTCGACCGCGACGCCATTCGCGACTTTGCCGAGAATGTCGGCAAGCTGCGGGTGCTTTTCGGCCAGCGATTCGGCGCGTTCAAGCACCTGCGGCGTCAACAACAACTCGCGGCACGGCGGAGCCCACAACCCGCGAGGCGCAGGGAAATCGTCGCCGAGACTACGTTGATCGGCGGCCTTGAAGACGCGAATCTCCTCGACGTCGTCGCCGAAGAACTCGACCCGCAGTGGGTGGTCTTCGGTCGGCGGGAAGACGTCGAGGATGCCGCCGCGCACTGCGATCTCGCCGCGCCGCTCGACCAGATCGACCCGGGTGTAGCCGGCGCCGATCAACCGCCCAACGACGTCATCGAGGACGGCTTCATCACCGACATGCAGGGCGACCGGCTCGAGATCACCAAGACCCGCAACCTGCGGCTGCACCAGCGCCCGCACCGGGGTGACGACGACCGACAGCTGGCCGTCGTCCGGGTGTCGCAGTCGACGTCGGACGGCGAGGCGCCGGCCCACCGTGTCAGCGCGCGGGGACAGCCGCTCGTGCGGGAGCGTTTCCCACGCGGGGTACTCGGCGACTGAGTCGGGGTCTAGCAACGCCCCAAGAGCGGCCACAAGATCGGTCGCTTCGCGATCGGTGGCGGTCACCGCGAGCACCGGCCGACCGGCGCCGGTCGGCTGCGCTGCGGCCAGCGCGGCGATGATGAACGGGCGCAGCGGCCGCGGGGCGCCGAGATCGAGAGGCGAGACGGATCTGCCCTGACCGGCCCGGACGGCCTGCGCGAGCGCCGGATCTTCCAGCAACACTGACCGCAGCGAAGAGAGATCCATCGATGCGGACAGCCTTTCCGACGAGTGGCGCTGTGTCATTCACGTGCAGTGTCATTCACGTGCAGTGACGTTCACGTGGGCGATGCCGAACGGGCGGTCAGGTCCCAGGCGCTTTCAGCGTACGCGCCTGAGTCCTGACCGCCCGTGGGCAGTTGCCGTACTAGTGCTAGATCGCGGCCGTGCTCAAGAACTTGGCGGTTGCGCCGGTCGCGAGGATCACGTTGCCGGACTGGGTGAGGCCCACGGCCTTGCTATCGAGGATCTGGCAAGCAGACGCCAGGGTTCCGAGGAAGCGGTTGTTCGTCACCGTGATGTTGGACATCGTCGGCAGCGGCTTGTTGAGCAGCTTCACCGTGGCGTCCTGGTTGATGCCGCTGAGCCAGTTTCCATCAATGAGGACGTTGGAGACCGGACCGTTGTCCTGCGTGATGATGATCGTCGAGTTCGGCTGGCCCTCGATCGAGTTGCCGATGACCTTCAGGTTCGTACCAGACAGAATCTGGACGCCATCGGAGTGCGACGGGCCGTTGTTCTGCGCCGGGTCGTGGGCGTAAGTAACGAGGTCGTGGATCCACGAGTCCTGCACGGTCGCGTTGTTGCCGTACATCTTCAGTCCGTCGACGGAGCCGTGAATGTTGTCGCGCAGCAGCGTGTAGTTGAAGCCCTTGACGTCATCGAGGTTGACGACCGGGTACTGCGGCACCACCTCTGAGTCTTCGAGGAGGAAGTTCGTCGCCGACACGGTGGTGTCGTTGACGATGCCGTTGCCGATCGGGCCGGTGCCGCCGCGGATGATCGAGTTCTTGACGGTCACGTTCGGTGCTTCGACGCGCAAGTAGCCGTGGATGTCGAGGCCGCTGTACGTCGCGCCGGCGGTCGTGATGGTCAGGTCGCCGTTGTACACGGTCAGGACCGTTCCAGCGGGGACGCCAGTGTTGTCCGCGTTCGGCTGCACGTTGCCAGTGACGGGCGGGCCGGACGGCGGGGTGGTGGGCGTCGTCGTGGGTGTTGGCGACGGGACGCTGGTCGGGGACGGTGCCACGGTCGGGGTGGTGCTCGGCGAGCTCACCGGCGGCTTGGGCGCACCGGAGCGACGCGCCTTCTCAGCGGCGATCGCGGCTGCTTTGGCCTTCGCGGCGGCAGCTGCCTTAAGAGCAGCGTCCTTGTCAGCTGCGGTCTTCGCTGCCTTGGCGGCGGCGGCCTTCGCTGCCTTCGCCTTGGCGGCCTTGGCTGCGAGGTACTTCGCGTGAGCCTTCGCGGCTGCTTTTGCCTTCGCAACTGCCTTCGCCTTCGCAGCGGCCTTCGCCTTCGCAACTGCCTTCGCCTTCGCAACTGACTTCGCCTTCGCGGCGACGTGCGCCTTGTAGGCCGCAACCTGAGCGGCGGTGTAGTGCACCGTCGACGTGGTCGCAGCTGCGTTGGACGCACTTGCTGGGACGACGGCGGCAAGACCGATGCCCCCAGACACCACGGCGACCGCCGCGACTGAAGACATGTAGACCCGGATCTTGCGATTCACAGCGCACGCCCTTTTTCGCAACGGAATAGCTCTTCGGAGAGCTAGGCAGCAGCGGTTATTGGCTGCGACAAAATGGACATCGTCGGCGTAAAGGGAGCACTTGATTGGGAGTAGTGGATCTCACCCAAATGCCAGCTCATCTGATGTTTAGACGCCTCGTTTTTCCCGCCCAGTGAAGGAATTCTGCGGTGTCTAGGACCCGCGACCCGACGCAATTCCTTCACTCGACGCAAATGCACGGTCGGCAAACGGGTGAAATGCGCTGATCACTTTGCGCGTCCTCAACGCGAAAAAACATCGCCGGCCCGGCGCTTGATGAAAAGCGCCGAACCGACGATGCGTTGCGACGTGCAGTAGCTCCTACTGGCCGCCCTTGTTGTTGACCGGGACGGCCGCGCCGGTACCGGCGTAGACGTTGCCTGACGTGGTCAGGTTGGTCGTCAGTGTGTCCAGGATC
>DASRZB010000146.1:0-2272 GCA_035653855.1 Acidothermaceae bacterium
ATACGCCTGCGACTGCCGGACCGGCGCGAACCCGCCAACCGCCCCGAAACCGTGCACGACCATCCGCAACGGTCGCCCCGCCGACACCCGCGGGTCCTTTTGCCGTAGTGATCCTGCGGCGGCGTTGCGCGGATTCGCGAACGGCGCCTTGCCTGCCTCGACCAAGCCGGCATTGAGGTCGGCGAACTTCGCAACCGGGAAGTAGACCTCGCCGCGAACCTCGAGCAGTTCTGGCACCGGCACCCCGGCGTCTGCCTTGAGCGTCTGCGGGATGTCAGCGATCGTGCGGATGTTGCGGGTGATGTCTTCACCGGTGTAGCCGTCGCCACGGGTGGCGCCGCGGACCAGCACGCCCTTCTCATAGACGAGGTCGACCGCGAGACCGTCGACCTTCAGCTCGCACAGGTAACTGACGGCCTCCCCCGCATCGCGTTCGGTGCGGGCAGCCCATGCGTTGAGCTCGTCGAACGAAAACACGTTGTCGAGGCTGAGCAGCCGCTGCAGGTGGGTGACGGCAGTGAACTGCGTGGAGTAGCTACCGGCGACCTTCTGCGTCGGCGAATCGGGCGTACGCAGTTGCGGGTACGAGTCTTCGATCGCGATCAGTTCGCGCATCGCGGTGTCGTACTGCGCGTCCGACACGATCGGCGCATCGAGCACGTAATACCGATACGCGTGATCGTCGAGTTCAGCAGCGAGGACGGCGTGGCGTTGCGCGACATCGACCGGTACACCGTCGGATTCCGGCTGGATCACGGATGGGCGTGTCACGGACGGGCGGCTCACGAGTTCTCCTCCGGGGCTTCGAGCAACACGGTCGCGGCTTCACGGCAGATGCGGTAGGCGGTGCGCGGCCAGGCCGGCGACGAACCGGCGAGTCCGCAGGTTGGGGTGACGACTACGTCGCGAGTCAGATTCTGCGGTGCAAAGCCGAGCCGTGACCACAGCCGTCGAGCGGGCGCGACGATCTCACCGATTCGAGGCACCGGATCGACGTCGAGCGACGGCACGAGACCGAGGAACAACGCGACGCCGGACTCGACCGCCTGGCCCAGCTCATCGTCGTCCCGCTCGGTCAGGAGTGTGGCATCGAGGCTGACCGCGCGCAGGCCCGCTTCGACGAACAGACCGACAGGTGGCGACGCGGCGCAGCAGTGCGCGATGGGCGTCGCACCGATCGCGGTCACTGCGTCGACCACGACCCTCAAGCGCTCGATCACGGTGGGCGGTTCGACGATGCGCAGGGTGCCGAATCCACTCGCGGTCGGCACGCGGCCAACCAACACCGCGGCGATCAACGGCTCATCAAACTGGACGACGATTGCCGCGCCAGGCACCCGCTTGCCGACATCTTTGGCGACACCGGCGATGCCTTCGGCCAGCGCTTGGGTAATGTCGCGAACGGCGCCGACATCGGCGAGGGCTTTGTCGCCGTAATGGAGCTCGAGGCAGGACGCGAGCGTCCACGGTCCGACGACCTGCAGCTTGAGCGGGCCGACGTAGCCCTGCGTGTGTTCTTCGAGGACGTCGAGATCGCGCGCGAGCATGCCGCGCGCCCGCCGTTCGTCGCCACCAACGCGGGCGGCGAATCGCCAGCCCGAGGGCTGGACGTCGACGTGCAGGCCGACCAAGTGGGCCGCGCCACGGCCGATCATGTCGGCACCGACGCCGGCCGCGGGTAGCTCGATGAGGTGCGGGAACGTGTCGAGCTCGCCGGTGACGACCCGCATCGCTTCGCCGGGGTCAACCCCAGGCAACGACCCGATGCCAGTGGCAGATCCGGACGGCCAGGGAAGCGGGTTCGACACGCACGTGAGCCTAGTTAGCGGTAGCGACACCGGAGTGGGGCACGGCTAGCGACACCCGCCCGGGGCAGCGGCGACACCCGCCCGGGGCAGCGGCGACACCCGCCCGGGGCAGCGGCGACGAGACCGAACGTCCCGAGACTGGAACGACGGACATTTCGGAACGCCTCCGGCGGTCGATTCCGCGCGATATCGTGGGAAGAGACGCCGGCAGAGGTTCTCCCCCGTACCACTGCCGGCGTCCTTTCATGTCCTTTTCGTACCTCGGCGCGAAGCTGCCGCTGCGATCCGTGTGTGTGGGTGACTACTGGCCGGGTAGCTACACCCGCTCAGGTGACGGTCAGAATTGCCGAGGCCAAATGCGCGTGGAAGAACCACCTCGCGGGTACCAAAGTCTGTAGCTGTGCGTATTGCTGTGCACCGAGGCAGAAACCGGCGATCATGCAAACAAATACCACTGGCGGTTC
>DASRZB010000147.1:0-6363 GCA_035653855.1 Acidothermaceae bacterium
ACAGGGCGAAGTCCACGGGCGACCGCTTGTGCTCGTCGACCTCGACGCGCGCCCCGGCGCGCAGCGACTCGATGCTCTGGTGCTTGAGCAGTCCGTAACCCTCGACGCTCTCCACCGACAGGTAGGCGCCGTCCTCGGTCTCGTAGGCGTGCCCGGAGGCGAGCAGGTCGGCGATGAGGGCGACCATCTGGTCCACCCATTCGGTGGCGTGCGGGGCGTGCGTCGGGCGCTGCACGCCGAGCCCGTCCATCGCCGCCCACCACTCGCGCTCGAACTGGCCGGCGACTTCGGCCTCGGTCCGTCCCTCGGCACGGGCGCGGGCGATGATCTTGTCGTCGATGTCCGTCACGTTGCGGCAAAACGTGACGCGATAACCGCTCGCAGAAAGCCATCGGCACGCGACGTCGAAAACGACCGCCGATCGGACGTGACCGATGTGCGGCGGGGCCTGCACAGTTGCGCCGCACAGATACAGCGAGACGCGGCCGGGTTCGATCGATTCGAACTCGCGCGTCTGGCGGCTGGCGGTGTCGTAAAGGCGCAACGTCACGTGGCAAGACTAGGGCGAGGCGCGCGCGGATAGATCAATGCGGTGGCGATCGCGGCCAGTCCTTCGCCGCGGCCGGTGAGGCCGAGGCGGTCGGTCGTGGTCGCCGAGAGCGACACCACGCCGCCGACTGCCGTCGAGAGCACATCTTGGGCTTCGTCGCGGCGCGAGCCGAGACGCGGCACGTTCCCGATCAATTGGACGGCGACGTTGCCGAGCTCGTAGCCGCGTTCGCGCACCCGCCGCATCGTCTCGCCGAGCAACGCGGCACCGGACGCGCCCGCCCATGCAGGATCGTCGGTGCCGAACTGGGTGCCGAGGTCACCAAGTGCGGCGGCCGACAGCAGCGCGTCACAGCAGGCGTGGGCGACGACATCGGCGTCAGAGTGACCGGCGAGGCCGGTCTCGCCCGGCCAGTGCAAACCGGCAACCCACAAAGGACGACCAACCTCAAAAGGGTGGACGTCGATACCGAGGCCAACGCGCGGCATCCCGGCCGCGACGCTGCCGGTCTCAGCCGACACCGCGCCCTCGCCGTTCGCGCAGCACCGCTTCAGCGATGAGCAAATCGATCGGGCGGGTGATCTTGAATGCGTCGGCCGATCCGGCGACGACGACAACGGGAAGTCCGAGTCGCTCGACCAGGCCAGCGTCGTCTGTCGCGGCGTCCTCGGCCGCCGCGTGTGCCTTTGTCAGCACCGCGCGATCGAAGCCCTGCGGAGTTTGGATACAACGCAGATCGCTTCGCGCCACCGTCTCGAGCACTTGCTCGGTCGGCTGCCCCTCGCCGTCCGCCCCGGTAGAGAGCGCCACACGCTTGACGGTGTCGGTCATCGCGAGGCCCGGGACGACTGCACCGTGACCGGCCAGCACCGCGCTTGCGACCGCGTCGACGAGTTCGCTCGGCGCGAGGGGTCGAGCCGCATCGTGGACCAGCACCACATCGACCTCAGGCGGCAGTGCCTCGAGCGCCCGGGCCACCGAATCCTGGCGTAGTTCACCGCCGGCGACGACCAGCACCGGCGCACCGATGTCGTGTGATGCCAGCAACGCTTCGACGTCGGCAACGCCGCCCGGAGGCGCGGCCACGACGACCAACTCGACCAGACGGGCGCGAGCTAGAGCCTGCACGGCATAAACGAGCATCGGGACGCCGTCGAGCGTGCGCAGTGCCTTGGGCTGACCTGGACCGAGCCGCTCTCCGCGACCGGCTGCCGGCACGATGGCGGCGACAGTCACAACGATCGACCGAGCGGATGGCTCGGCGGGCCAGGTCGGGCCGCCTCCACCCGCACCGCGTCTGCATCGTGCGAAGGTGAGGGGGATCCGTTGGGGGCCTGCGGTGTGGCGGCCATCGGCTGGCCGAAGACCATCCGTCCGTTGGCTGTTGTCAGCACGCTGGTGACGTGGATCGCGATCTCGTCACCAATGTGATCGCGAGAACGCTCGGCCACCACCATCGTGCCGTCGTCGAGGTACCCGACGGCCTGCCCAGCTTCTTTGCCAGGACGCAGCAGATGGACGATGACGTCGTCCCCGGCCGAGACCGGCGGACGCAACGCGAGTGCAAGCCCGTGCAGATTCATCACGTGGACGCCGGCCAGTGACGCGGCCTTCGCCAGGTTGGTATCGAGCGTCAGCAGGGGAAGTCCGCGGTCGAGGCAGATCCGCACGAGTTTGGCGTCGACTTCTGGCACCGCCGGCATGTCCTCGTCGAGAACCTCAAGGTTGACCCCCGGCTCACGCTTTAAGGCCTCGAGATTCTGCAGCCCGCGACGTCCCTTCGAACGACGCAGGTCGTCGCCCGCATCGGCGAGCCCTTGGAGCTCGGCGAGCACTGGGCTCGGGATCAGGAACGTGCCGTCGAGGAAGCCGGCGCGCACGACGTCAAGGATCCGCCCGTCGATGGCGACCGACGTGTCGACGACGCGAGGCAGGTTCGACGTCGACTGATGCCGCGGGCCCATACCCGCGCGGCCGGCGAACATCGAGAGCATTTCCTCGCGACGATTGGTGCCGAGGCGATACCCGAGATAACCGATCACGAGAACGACGAATCCGAACAACGGAAACGCGAGAAATGGCTGCAGCAGCAGGAATATCCACCACGCGATGCCCGCGCCGACGAGCACACCGATGACGCCGCCGAACGAGCCCGCGACGAGTTCCTCGGCGGACGTCTGGCGCAGGCTGTGTTCGGTACGGCCGACCGCCGTGACGGTGGTGCGACCGAGCACGCCGCCGAGGACGTAGCCCAGGCCAGACCCGATGATGATGCCGACCATGACGCCGTTGAGCGGGCCCAGTGCGAAGGCGCCCGAACTGAAGCGCTTCGAGACCTCATAGCCGAGCCCGGCGAAGAACACGACGACGAGCAGGCGCAGTACGTCGACCACGCCGCTGGGCGCGCGCTTCTTGATGGTCATGACCCTCCAGGGGTGGCCGGACTCCCGGCGCTAACCCATGTTAGGAGGCGAGGACCTCGTCAAGGATCGCTTCGGCCTTGTCCTCGTTCGTGCCTTCGGCGAGAGCCAGTTCGCTCACCAGGATCTGCCGTGCCTTCGCGAGCATCCGCTTCTCGCCTGCGGACAGCCCACGCTCGCGATCGCGACGCCACAAGTCGCGAACGACTTCTGCCACCTTGTTGACGTCGCCAGACGCCAGCTTCTCGAGATTGGCCTTGTACCGGCGCGACCAGTTGGTGGGCTCTTCGGTGTGCGGCGCGCGAAGCACCTCGAACACCCGATCAAGGCCCTCTTGGCCCACGACGTCGCGGACACCCACAAACTCGGCGTTGTCAGCGGGAACCCGAACCGTGAGATCACCCTGAGCTACTTTAAGGACGAGGTAAATGCGCTCCTCGCCATTGATCACACGACTCTCGATGGCTTCGATCAGTGCAGCCCCGTGATGGGGGTAGACGACCGTCTCGCCGACGTTGAACGACATGTGGCACTAGTCCCTTCAGCTGACCCCATGCTACCACGCAAAACAGGCCCGCGGGAACGTCGGTCTGCGCATCTGCGCAGGTCAGAGCCATGGTGGCAGCCAAAGCAAGATCAACAACCGCCGATTCAGGTCTTGACAAAACCGGGGTAGTTGTGCGCCGCAAGGGCTCTAGACGGGCACTTCCCGAGGTCCCGACGGGCACGTCACGAGGCCCTGACGGGCACGTCACAAGGTTTATCCACGCCCCATCTGCACACAGCGAGGCCGCGTGCTCATACTGGGTCCGTGGAGCCGGGTGTGGGCGGCAGTGGCAGCAGTGAAGACAAACCGGGCGGAATACCGGCCGGCGCGCACGTCGTCGTCCCGGATGACGCCCGAGAGCTTGCCCGCGACATCGCCGCGTGGCGACGCGAGGAACGGTGGAAGCGCCGGCGCCGCGTCTTTGAACGGATGTTGGGCGGCCGAGCCGGTTCGACGCGCGCCTTGTCCGCACCGATCATCATCACGCTCATGATCGCGGCTGCGCTGCTCGGCGCGACGCTCATCTTTCCCGGCGGCACGCCAGAGCATCCCCCGACCGCCCCAGTACCCCTCGTGCTTGCCGCCCCGGCCGCTGCGCCGGGCACCGTCGGTGGCCTCGTCCCCGACGACGGACTCGTGGGGCAGACCGGCACAACCACCGCCCGCGCGCTGCGGCCCGCGTTGTTGGCGGTGACGCAGCGCGAGTGCGCGTGCGCCGCCGCGCTGACGCACCTCGCAGTGGAAGCAGCCGACAACGGGCTGACGATCTACCTCATCGGAAGCCAGTCGCAACAGTCAGAGTTGAACGCGCTTGCCGGCAGCACGAGCGTCGCGGTGCGCGTGATGGTCGACAGGGATTCGGCAATCACGACCGCGTTTGCCAAGGGCACGCTGACGGTCGTGGCCGTACACGCCGATGGGGTCATCGAGCAGATCGTCAACGACTTCACCCGCACGACATCGCTCGACTCAGTGCTTCCGGAGCTCAAGCAACCGGCACACGCCGGGGCGTGACGACCCGCCCTCCGGGGCTCGTTAGGCTACGGCGCAGACCGGCAGCCGAAGGGGACAGGTCGTGAGCAGCACCCAGGTCAGCACGAGGGTCCAGAGCTTGAGTCGCCGCCGCGTGCGCACGGCCATCGTGGTCGCAGTGTGCGCGCCGATACTCGCCGCCTGTTCCGCGACCGGATTCGGCTCGCCAGTCCGCCACGCTGTTGCGAACCTGCAGGCGGCTACCGCGAAGATCGGCACGAGCCTCGAAGTCCAGGGCGTGATTATCGCGTTGCCAAACGGAGCCATCTCGCCCAAGGGCGGCCTCGCTTACCTGCAGTTCAACGCCATCAACTTCGCTACCCAGCCCGACGCACTCATCGACGTCTCGGTCGAACCGACGACGCCCGCCGGCGCGAGCGCCTCGGTCCCGCCGGCCGCCCAACAGTTGCAGGCGGCGACCGATGCGAGCGTTCCTGCCGCCACTGGAAGCGGGCCCGGAACCATGCGCATCAGCGTGTTGCTGCGCAACCTCACGGCACCCCTTCAGCAAGGCGACACGGTGATGGTCAGCCTGACCTTCGGGAACAGCGGTTCGGTCACCGACCTGCTGGTGCCCGTACAGAGCTCGGCAGTCGTCGGGACCTTCCTACCGATCGCGCCGCCACCCCCGCCGTCCTCGCCAGTTGCATCGCCGGTTGCGTCACCGGTTGGTTCACCCGCCGGGTCACCGGCAGCTGGCTCATCAGCACCGGCTAGCGCGCCTGCGGTCCCAGCGCCGGCGAGCGCACCGGCGTCACCGTCCGCAGCCACCTCGAGCTAGCACCGGTTGCCAGCGACTGTTGGTCCTCAACGGCCGTTCTTGCGGCCGGTGGAGACCCATGGTCGCGACCATTTGCGACAATGCCGGGCGGGTCGAGCTGCTGCGTTAGCGGCCTTGGTTTGCTACCGCCGCTGCTGCCTGAGCTGCGGCGTCGGCGTCAAGGTACTCGCCGCCGCGCACGATCGGGCTGAGGTCGTCGTCGAGGCTGTAAATCAACGGGATCCCGGTCGGAATGTTGAGCGCAGCGATGTCATCGTCGGAGATCGCATCGAGGTGTTTTACCAATGCGCGCAAGGAGTTTCCGTGCGCGACAACGAGCACCGTCTTGCCCACATACAGATCCGGCACGATCGCGTCGTACCAGTACGGCAGCATCCGGTGCACGACGTCCTTCAAGCACTCCGTGTTCGGCCGAAGCTCGGGCGGCAGTGTGGCGTAGCGCGGGTCCGCGCTTTGTGAGTACTCGCTGTCAGTAGCGAGCGGCGGCGGCGGCACGTCGTACGAGCGGCGCCACAACATGAACTGTTCTTCACCAAACTCGTCGAGTGTCGCCTTCTTGTCCTTGCCCTGCAGGGCACCGTAGTGACGTTCGTTCAATCGCCACGAACGCTGCACAGGGAGCCACGACAGGTTTGCCGTGTCGAGGGCGATGTTGGCGGTGCGGATCGCACGGCGCAGCAGCGACGTGTGCACAACATCGGGCGCAATGCCCCGCTCGGCCAACAGACGGCCGCCATTGGCAGCCTCGGCTTCACCCTTCGCGGACAAGTCGACGTCGACCCAGCCGGTAAAGAGATTCTTTGCGTTCCATTGGCTTTCGCCATGGCGCAGGAGGACGAGCGTTCGCGCAGACATGCCGCTAGTTTCCCAGACCGCACTTCGCCAGCGACCAACGGGTCAGACTCCAAGGGCGGCCAGCGCGAATGGCTCCCGACTCCTCACAGCCGCATGCCCACTCGTCACACATTCGGGTTGCGCACCCGCAAATAAGGCTGAATCTGTGAGGAGCGTGGAAGCCGGGCCAGCGAAAAAC
>DASRZB010000148.1:0-8302 GCA_035653855.1 Acidothermaceae bacterium
GCGTAGCCTGGAGCCACAGGCTGAGGGTGCCGTTGGCCGAGCCGGTGGGAGGGCATGATGACATCGCCGCCGTGTGACCGCGACGGTATTGGCCATCCTGCAGTCAGCGCAGCCCACGCCGCGCCACCGGGACTGACCTCAGATGAGGTTGCGTCCCGGCGTACTGCCGGCCTCGTCAACGTCGGCGTGGCAGCACCGAGCAGGACGCTCGCCCAGATTGTGCGTGCAAACGCCTTCACCCGGTTCAACGCACTTCTTGGTGCCATGTTCGTCGTCATCGTCATTGTGGGCCCACTTCAGGACGCGATGTTTGGCGGTGTCTTGCTGTTCAACACCGCGATCGGCATTGCGCAGGAATGGCGTGCCAAGCGAACGCTCGACAGCCTCATGGTCGTTACAGCACCCCATGTTCGTGCGCAACGCGATGGTGAGCAGGTGTCGGTCGAGTCCGGTGATGTCGTGGTCGATGACGTGCTGGACCTGCAGGCCGGTGACCAACTCGTGGTCGACGGGTTCGTGTTGACTTCGCGAGGGCTCGAGGTAGATGAATCCTTGCTAACAGGCGAATCTGAGCCGATGGCAAAGACGGCTGGTGATCGCGTCCTGTCAGGCAGCTTTGTCGTCGCGGGTGTCGGTAGCATGCAAGCAACGGACGTCGGCCCGAACGCATACGGCGCCGCACTCACGGCCGAGGCGCGCCGCTTCACACTTGTCAAGTCGGAGCTGCGCGACGGCATTAACCAGATCCTGCGAGGGGTGACGTGGGTGATCCTGCCCGTTGCCGCGCTGCTGGCTTGGAGCCAGTTCACCCACAACAACAGCGTGCACGACGCCATCAGGGGCTCGGTCGCCGGCACCGTAACTATGGTGCCGGAAGGCCTCGTGCTGCTGGCCAGCATCGCGTTCGCGATTGGCATCACAAGACTCGCGCGTCATCGGGTCGTCGTCCGTGAACTCGCCGCACTCGAAGGGCTCGCGCGGGTCGACGTGCTCTGTATCGACAAGACCGGCACACTGACAACCGGGCGGCTCACACTTCGGTCGGTGCAGACACTCACCGACTCCGCGCACGATGCTGCCGCTGCATTGGCTGCACTTGCCTCATGTGATCCTGTGCCGAACGCGACGCTGGCCGCGATACAGCACGGGAGCTCTGCGGACGCCGACGACTGGCACGCGGTGACGACGGTCGCGTTCTCTTCGGAACGCAAGTACTCTGCCGCGGACTTCGGCGACAAGGGAATCTGGGTGCTAGGTGCCCCGGAGATTCTGTTGAGCTACGCGAGCGGACCGTTGGCCGACGTCGCACGGTCTCGCGTCACCCACGCTGTCGAAAGCGGCAACCGGGCTCTGCTCCTCGGCTGCGCCCAACGTCTGCCCGATGTCGAAAACCTCGCAACCGTAGGACACATCGAGCCTGCCGCGGTCGTTGTCCTGCAAGACGAAGTCCGTCCTGACGCTGCTGAGACCCTCGCCTATTTGTCGGCCGAGGGGGTGACGGTCAAGGTGATCTCGGGTGACCATCCCCAAACAGTGGGCACCATTGCGGATTCGCTCGGATTGCCGCACCGCGGCGCGCCAGTCGATGCGCGCGAGCTTCCGTCGGTCGACGGCCCCGAGCTTCGACGGGCAATAGAGGTTAGCGATATCTTCGGGCGCGTGACGCCGCGCCAGAAGCAGGCCATGGTACAGGCGCTACGAGCCAACGCCCACATCGTGGCCATGACGGGTGACGGCGTCAACGACGTGTTGGCTCTGAAGGAGGCCGATCTCGGCATCGCCATGGGCTCCGGAACCGATGCGGCGCGCGGTGTCTCGCAACTGGTCTTGGTAGATGACAACTTCAGTGCGATGCCGTCCGTCGTCGCCGAGGGACGGCGGGTCATCGCGAACGTGGAGCGAGTTGCAAACCTGTTCGTGACGAAGACGGTCTACGCGACAGTGCTCGCGCTCGTCGTTGGCGTCGTCAGACTCCCGTTTCCCTTCCTGCCACGCCACCTCACGTTGGTGAGCGCGTTGACCATTGGGATTCCTGGCTTCTTCCTCGCGCTCGCGCCCAACACCAACCGGGCGCAACATGGTTTCACCAGTCGAGTGTTGAGGTTTGCATTGCCGGCCGGGCTTGTCGCGGCCGGTGCCACGTTCGCGGCCTATTCCCTTGCCAGATCGGAACCTGCGACGACGCTGCAATCGGCGCGAACAGTTGCGACTCTCGTCCTTGCGGGCGTTACGTTGTGGGTGTTGTCCATCCTGGCCCGACCGGCGACTCGCGCCCGGCAATGGTTGATCGCCGCGATGGTCGCACTCCTGGTGCTGACTTTGGCCGTGCCGTGGACGCGTGATTTCTTCGCGTTAGAACTGCCGCGACCTGTGCTGTGGCTGGCCGGTGTCGGCGTCGCCGGACTAGCCGGCATTACCCTCGAAGGTGGGTGGCTGGCTGCAGGTTCCGTCCGCGTGGTCACGGACAAAGTCACCCAGCACATGTCTCAGCGCCGTCCACAGGCGACGCGCGAACAGCGACGCAGATAGCGAGGGCGTGATGGCGTGGGCCTTGGTATGTGTCGCCGGACTCTTCGAGACCGGTTTCGCTGTGCTGCTCAAGCTCAGTCACGGCATTACCCGCCCGTGGCCGACTGCCGGGTTTGCGGCCTGCGCGCTCATCAGCTTCGGACTGTTGACGATCGCACTCAAAGACCTCGACGTTGGACCGGCGTATGCGGTGTGGACCGGACTTGGCGCCGCCGGCACCGCCATTGTGGGGATGGCGCTGCTCGGCGACGCCGTCTCGACCGTCAAGCTGGTGTCGATCGGGCTCATCCTGGCCGGCGTAGTCGGCCTGAACCTGGCCGGTGTGACGCCCTAACGTGGCGCCTGCTCGGTTGCTATTGGCCCACGTGCAGCGGGATCTCGGCGACCACGATCCGTGAACCGTCCTTCGGCGAGTCGTATGAGGCGATCAGCTCACCGATCCCGGCGCGCTCAACCTCGTATGGGATCGTCACGTCGAACGCGCCACGGGTGCCCGTACCGGACGCCGCGTGGGCCACCACGGTCGCAACGATCCGACCATCCCAGTCAGTCAACTCCAGCCGGAACACTGCCTCGAAAGTGTTCGCCGAGCCGACCACGCGCAGCGGAGTACGTACCGTCTCACCGACCGTCGGTGACTCGACCAGTACCACCGGCAACATGGCCTCGATGTCCGCCCGGGTGAGGGACGCACCCGCGGGCGGGATGGTCAGAGCATCGCCATTCAGGTTTACCTCCGCCCGATCAACCGAACTGAACTGTGTGAGAGTGCAGACGAGTTGGGCCAGTCCAGCGGCAGGCACGAATCCGTGCCCGGTCAGCGACAGCCGCGCCGTCCCATCGGAGATTGTCAGACCGCTCAGTTGCAGGTTCGACGGGACTTTCGACGTGTAGCCGAAAGCAGTGTCATTTGCCGTCGGGCCTGCGAGCAACGCTTGCACCGCGGCCCGTGCCACGGCTGGTCCGAGCACCACCCGATGCGACGCCGCGATGTACCCGTTGCTGAGCAAGTAGACCGACACGACAGCTTGCTGTTTAGGCGGGATCGTGGATGGCGGCGGCGCTACCGACGGCGCGGGCGAGGTGGACGTCGCGGCTGCGCTCGATGGTGCCGACGGTGCGACATCGGCGGACGCCGACTGCGATGGCGCCGACTGTGATGGTGTCGGCTCGGACGTTGCCGACTGGGACGTTACCGATGGGGACGGTGCAGGCGTCAGACTCGCCGGTGCTCCCGCATTCTTGGTGTGACCCCCGCAGCTAGCCGCCGAAACTGCCACTGCGCATGCCAGTACAACTGCTGCCCCCGTGCGCGAAGACTTCCTGCTCATCGCACACCTCCTATACACATGTGCGACGCGTCACCGGAGCTTCGGGTGCACGGCCTTTCTGCCCATTCATGAGGGTCCGACGTCGCCAACACACGGGCCCAAAGCCCTTACCGTGTGTCGAAACCGTCGTTCACGCGCCGGTGGGCGGTGCGACGTTCTGGTCGGCCGAGCGGCTCCACGCTGGCCGCAGGGTCGGGCTCGTCATGTCTGGCGCGGCCCTCATGGTCGGGCTCGCGTCGGCTAGTGCACCGCTACGCGGGCTTCGGCCCGGACCAGTTCGCCCCCGACACGTTCGGCATCAATGGAACCGCTCGTTCTACGCTGCGGATTTATCCCTGGGCGGCGGCTGCCACCCGAAACGGCACTTCACGCACGGACCGTCGCGCCTGTAGTTGACGCAGCAGAGAGCGTGACAAGGTGACGGGCCGCTCGCCGGAACATGAGCAATTGGACGGCGGCAGCTGCGGCGCCGACCGCGAGCGCAACGATGTGTTCCCTACCGGCCAGATCTGGATGCAGCGCGAAAGCAGTCGACACCGCGACCGCGAGGAGGACGCCAAGCCGCGGACAGCCCACCACGACGGCGACGTACACAGCCAAGCCGCAGGTCGCCGCCGACGGGCCAGTGTCCAACGCGTGCCGCCAGGATGCGGGCAGGCCACCAAGAACCGCGGGGGCGTACCAGACGAAGTAGCGGCCCGCGAGCGTGCCGATCGCGTGGGCAAGTGCCGCCACCGTCAGAGTCCGACGAGCACCGACTGCGGCCTCGGTGATCCCGAACGCCAGCAGCACCTGCGCCACAGAGCCCCACACCGGGAGCAGCGCCGCAGGCGCGAGCACTGAGCCAGGCAACCGCAGCAACGAGACTCCGATCGGTGCGTTCACACGTTCGCCGCAACACATCGCCACTACCGACCTGCCCGCGGTGTGGTCCGCCAACCACATCAGCACGATCGCTGATGCGACCACGGCACTGAGCAGGTAGCCGCGGATACCGCGTTCCGCCCACCGACGGCTGACGATGTCGCGAACTCGGCTCACTTCGGATCCGAGTCCGTACCCAAGGGAACGCACGGTCACCTCACTAACCTGGGCAGCCCAGTCGCGACATTCTGACGGACGTCGCGACCCGCGACCTCGTGGATGACCCTGAGATTCCCCCTGAACCGGGCGCTAGTCACGAGTTCTGGTCGCTCATGCAATGCGGAACGCGAGTTCGGTTTCCCAGGTGTCCACGTTAGTGCTGTCCGTCAGATAGATCTCGAGGGGGCATCCCCATCGTTCGCCTTCGGGCGCGGGTGACAGTCTCGCCCAACTAAGACGTCCCAGCCGACCAAGCCTCATCGGCGAACCCTCCCAAGCCGCTGTCGATTTTGGCCTCGCTGACTCGTCGTGAAGGTGTCTGCAGCCTCGTCCACGCGACGTTATCGACTTAGGAGCATCGTCATGGCCCATCCCGTGATTCACGCCGAGATCCGTTCCGCTGACCCGGACGCCACGCGCGCATTCTTCGGTGAGTTGTTCGGTTGGAAGGTTGCCTCCGAAGGCACGTTTCCTGGTTACACGTTCATCGACACCGGAGCCGAGGGCGGCACCTACGTGGCGATCAGCCCGCTCCAAAGTGCCGAGGACGAGGTGCTCTTCTTCGTGGCCGTCGAAGATGTCGACGCCACCCTCGCGAGGGCCGAAAAGCTCGGCGGCAAGATCATTCAGCCCGCCCAGCACGTGCCCGGCACCAGCTTCGGTGTCTTCGCCGACGCGCAGGGTCATCGGGTTGGCGTCGCCGCCAACGGCTGAGGTCTAGTTGTGGATCGGTTGTCCGCTGACGTGATGGTCGGCGTGGAAGAGCGCCTCGGTCAGCAGGTTGCGCACGTGCGCACCCCGCAGGCGGTACACGACGCGCCGGCCGTCACGGGTGCCTTCGACGAGCCCGGCGAAGCGCAGTTTGGACAAATGCTGGCTGGCCACGGTTGGTCGACAACCGGCCACCGCGGCGAGGGTAGCGACGTCGGATTCGTGTTCACGAAGCTCCCACAAGATCCGCACCCGCGTCGGGTCCGCCAATAGCGCGAACGACGTCACCGCGGCGTTGACCTGTGCCGTGCTCGGTTCCGTCGCGTGACTCCGCGTGCTCGCAGGAGTTGTCGTTGGTTTCGGCACTGCCATGCACGTAGCGCGAGAAGGTGCGGCCGTGGGACATCGACTAGACGCCAGATCAGCGACGGCGGCGTCCGAGCGCCATCACGACGATCACGACGGAGACCATCTCACGGCTGGTGGAAGCGCGTAGTCCACGAGGTATCAGAGTTTGTGGGCGGACCGGTTGGGGTATCTCCCACGGCCTGTCGATGCTGCTGCTCGGTCCACACTCCGGGGTTCCGTTGGACGAGCGGTCAGCACTCATCGATGAGTGCCTTGACGACCTGATCGAGAACCACCACGCTGTCGGAATTTCCACGCACGACCATTCGTGAGCGAACTCTCATCTGCGCCTTAACGTCTGATCACCGTGTCCCGCCGATGCTGCATATGCCAAGTGCGGAAAGGAGCGACATGAAGAGTGCAACTCGAGTACTCGCGATGATCGCCGTGAGCGGTGGCATGGCTGGTGCCGCAGTCGCTGTTGCGCAGGTGTCGGCACCACAAACCGCCACGACGGTCGCGGTCTCCGAACCCGGCGCTACCGAGGCAGTGCAGCAGCTTGCGGACGAGAGCGCGCAGCTCCACGTTGCAATTGCGTCAGCCCAAACTCAGCTTTCCCAACTCCGTGCCGCTGTGGTGACACCTTCGGCATCGCCGAATCTCGCGGGCCTCCTCGCTCAGACGCAGAGCCAACTCGCAATCGCTCGACAGCAGGTCGCAGCCGACGAGGCACTTCTCGCGAAGTTGCACGCTGCCGGCCAGGCCCAACGGTCGGCGGCGGCGCCGATTCACCCGAATGGGCCGCCGACGACCTCCGGAGCACCGGGTACATCCCCTGCGACGCAGCAACCTACCGCAGCAACGCCGACGGACAACTCAACAACGCGACAGCACACGTACTCACCATCGCCGCGACCGACGCAGCGAGGTGGCGATGACTGACCGACGGGACCTTTGGGGCGGCGAGCCCACGATGCCGATTGGCGCACCGCCAGTCGCGCTGTCCGATACCTTCATCGCTGAGCAGGATCGGATGCGCAGCACTCGGGCGGTCGCGGCGCGTGGCCTGCAGCAACGCCGTTGGCGTCGTCGGGTACTACCACCACTTGCCGTCACGTCGGCCGCGTTGCTCGGAACCGGAGCTGCCGGCGCATGGGTCAACGCTGAGCTGACAGCAAAGACTGCCCCGCCGGCAGCTCCTGATGCGAGTGGCCAGCTAGCCGCCCTGGAGCAAGTCCGCCAGCAGCTCTCGGCTGATCAGCAGGCACTCGCGGCGATCACGGTCGCATTGCGCCCATCGAGCCCGCAGACCGGGAGTTCACTCGCTGCCACAGCGACCACGAGCGCACCTGCCCCCGGCCCGACTGCGTTGCCAGCGACTCGTGCCACGTCGACCAACGGCGGTGCCGCGCTCAAACCCGCGACGGTCCCACGCACCGCTGGGCCGACGACGGCGGCGAAGCCGTCAAAGCCGGCGGCGGCCGCACTGACTCCGGTCGCAAAGCCGCCGGTCGCAAGGCCAACAGTCGCCCCCCCCGCACCCGCGCCAACTCACGCGCCAGCACCTCCGCCGGCCCAGGCGCCGGCACCTGTCCCTCCGCCCGTGCATGCAACCACGGGGGCATCGGGTGCAAAGCCGTAGCAGCGCGACCGCGCACCCGTCGGTCGCCCCGGTTTCCGGGCGGACGCGCGCGATGGCGACGGATATCTCGATCACGGCCGTAGGTGAGGACCGTGCGCGCCTGCGGTCGGTCGTTCAGGAAGCGCTCGATGTATTCCGCGACGTCGAATCGCAATGCAGCCGGTTCGATCCCCACAGCGCTTTGATGAGGGCCAACGCGGGGTCTGCCGAGTGGACCGCCGTGCCGCCTCGTTGCTTCGACGCCCTTGCCGCAGCTGCGGCCGCGTACCGGCGCACCTGCGGGCGATTCGACCCTCGCGTGCATGACGACTTGTGCCGTCTCGGATACAACCGAAGTCTTGCGTTTGAAGCTGGCGACGTTGTCGTCTTTCGCGCGCAATCCGCGCGGCCCCGGCCGGAGTTGCCGGAGTGGAAACCCCGATTCCGCTCCCGACTCGGCCTGGTGCACTTAGGCGGCTACCGGGTCGATCTTGGTGGTATCGGCAAGGGCTTGGCCGTTCGTTGGGCGGTAGACACCCTTCGCGCACACACGGACGACTTCCTGGTTGAAGCGGGCGGCGATTGCTATGCGGCGGGGTGCGCATCGGACGGCGGACCGTGGCGGATCGGAATCGAAGATCCGCTCAATCCGGCCCAACCAATCGCCGTCCTCGCGCTA
>DASRZB010000149.1:0-2743 GCA_035653855.1 Acidothermaceae bacterium
AAAATCGTTGTTCACCCGTGAGTATCGGATTTTCACTGAACTGCTGCGGGACACGCGGCGAAGAGTTGGGCTTACGCAGGTCCAACTGGCGGAGCGCTCCGGAGAACGCCAGTCCTACATCAGCAAGTGGGAACGCGGCGAGCTGCGCCTCGACATCGTGCAATTGCGTCGGCTGTGTCGAGGGATGGGCGTTGGGCTCGCAGAGTTCGCGGCGGAATTCGAAGCGAAAGCAGCCGCTAGGAAGCGGTGATCGTCGCGTCGGGCAGCAGGTACGGCGGCAGGCGTTCGCGAAAGCCCTTCCCGAAAGGGGAAAGGCTTTGGGCCAGCAGGATGCTGGCTCGATCATTCGACCGTGGTTGAATTAGCCAATAGAAAGGGCGGTGGTCTGCACGTCGATGACCTCCGGCGGCGAGAGTAACCGGCTGAGCCGCATCGTCGTGAGCGCAGCCTCGGCGGGTTGTCGGGCTTGCCTGGTTCGCCCGAGCACGTCCGTGAAACAGTTGAAGAGCGACCAGCCGGTTCGGGGCTTGTAGTCCTCGAACTTGGGGTGACGCCATTCCTGCAGGACGAGCGGGAGCAACCGGATCCCAATGATATCCGTCTCAAACGCCCGAAGCAGGTAGGAGCTGGCGGCATCCTCCGACAGATCCCAGTGCTGGAGCCGCCCGATCCACTGCCCTGCGGTCTCCTTGTACTGGTTCAGCCCCCCGACCGCCTGCGCGATCCCTTCGAGGTAGCGCTCCTGCCCGAACCGCGTGTGCTTCTTGCTGACGACGATTTCACTGGTGAAGGCCAGGTTGTCGCACACGAAGACGCGGGTCCCGCAGCAAAATCCGATCGGGAACGACTTGTCGGTCGAGTTTCGCACGCCGACAGCGAGAGTGACGCCATCGCTGACTGGGGTCGCGAGGTCGAGCGTTGCAAAGAAACGGGCGTCGCCGTTTGAAAGTGACAACCTCGATGCTTTGATCTCGAATCCCGCGCCTTCGAGCGTCTGCGAGACGCTTGCCAGCACGTGGCGGTGGGCGATCGGAAACCACGTGTCGGTCGGTGGCGGCGGCTCGATGCCTTCCAATTCCTCACGCAGAACATCGCGCCCGCCGCGATGGTTGATAAGCGTAGACGTAACCATAGATTCTTCCTCCGGTGGAATGTGAATGACCGTTGACGAAGGCACCGTGCCCTCGTCGTGGCCGAGCCTACGCCTGGGCGGGCGATGCGCGCAACGGCGCGGCGGCCGGAGTGGGCAGGAGGATGGAGCGGCGTTCGCCGGCGACGGTGCGCCAGATAGGATCGCGGAGAAGCCGCTGCGGTTCGAGGTCGTGGCGGGTTGCGAACCGGAAAAACTGCGCGACCGGAGCCGTGCGGAAGGCGGCCGAGAGCGAGTCGATGCGCTCCGTCGAGGGACAGACCCAGAAGACGCGGACGACGGGTTTTTTCAGGCTTGGCCAGTAACGGCGGTGGACGTGCTGCTCGATCGCTGCGGCGTAGCCGGCTGCTTTGCCGGTTGCCTGGCGGACGCTCTCGGTCGAGCGGTCGATCTCCCAGAAGCAGACCAACTCGGTCATGGTGCCATCACGGCCAGCGTCTTGCCGAGGGATGCGCAGCAGCGACGCCGCGTCGGGCTGGCAGGTGAAGGTCTTCTTGGCGTTGCGGAAGACGTGGTAGAGCATCCGGTGCTCGGACGGGGGCGCATGCTCAGGAGCGTCGGGGCGAAGATCCTGCTCCATGATCCACTCCGGCCGCGGGAGAGCGGCGTCTTTGCAGGCATCGTCGATGGCCAGACGGGCTTTCACGACGCCGAGGCGGTGGTGGAACGTCTCGGGCTTCGGGTCGCTGCGCGCAATCCGCAGTGGACGTTCACCCGTCTGCTGCTCGACCGTGTCGCCGCCCCGCTCGGTCAGGCAGTGAAGCGTGGAAACCTTGCCGGCGCCTTTCGTCGCAAACCACACGGCGAGTTGGACGGTGCTCGTGAGCCCGTGATCGGTGTAGAGCTTGAGACGCTTCTGGCAGGCACGCAAGGTGGTGCCGTCCGGCCAATGCCGCCGGTGGAGGGTTTCGGTGTCGAGGAGACCGAGCTCGCCGATTTCAGCGAGGATATGAAGATCGCGATCGGTGAGGTGGAGGGCGGGTGCCACGGGGATACCGTCAGATACCGAGTTGGGGATCATCGTCGGCCGGAAGGACGGGTGGGAGAGGGTGTTCGTCGGCGATGGCATCGAGATGCATCACGAGTCGCTGTAGGAGATTCTGACGTTCGGTCGCGATCGCGTCGGGCGTGGCGTATTCCGGCCGTGCGGTGACGAGCCGCTCAAGTTGCGTCAGTTTCTTCTTGGCGAACGTCGGCGTGCGGGGGAACGGGTCTTTCGCGAGCGGGAACTGCACACGGCTGACCCCTTGCCCGGAGACGTACAAGTGCGCGCAGCCAATGGGAAGAGTCGCCTGCTCAGTGGCGACCATGGTGGTCTGCTCGTCGGTCGTGAGGAATTGGACGCTGGTCACGATCTCGCGGGTCTTGATCCGCGGGACCAGCGTCTGCCTATACGTCTTGCTCCCGCCCCGGTTCTGGCTGTTCGACCAATTGCGTCCGGAGGTGTCAGTCGTTCCCCGCGCGCGGGCGGTGCTGGCATTCCGGCCGGCAGTCTCGGTGCGAGCGCGGCCGACAGCGGTGGTGAGGATGTCGTGTTGCGCCGTCGTCTCGGTTGTCGTCGCCGCGGTCGAGGAGCCAGTAGAAGTGCCGGTG
>DASRZB010000150.1:0-5521 GCA_035653855.1 Acidothermaceae bacterium
CAATCCCGCTGCGCTGGCGCTGACAACCAGCAGCGGAACCCGCGTCGTCATTGGGGTCGTGTCCCCGCGATCGCAATTGGTCGTCGATGAATATCTGTGTCGTGTCGTTGCCACTGCGGCACGCGTATGCGCTGCCGAGCGCATCGGCGTCGGACTTGAGGCGTTCGCGCTGACCGGCCCTGACCCCTTTGACGCATTGGCGCGTGACCCGACCGTGCATGGCGTCCTTCTGATCAATACCACCGAGTCGGTGCTCAATGCGGTCGATCACCGATTTGCCGGCCGCGTTGTGTCGATCGGCGTCGGTTCGAGCCTCGTGCCAGCCATCGACGTCGATAACTACCTTGGCGCGCGCGCAATCATGTGTCGTCTCGTCGAGTCTGGTCGTCGCCGGATCGCGATGGTCACGGGTCCTCGATGGATGCCCTGCCTCGACCGGATGACTCGGGCATATACGGAGGTCATGAGCGCGGGGGGTTTGCCCAAACGCACCGTCGTCGGTGGCTTCAGTGCGGAGAGCGGCCAGCGAGCAACGGACGCCATCTTGCGCCACTGGCCCGACGTCGATGCAATCTTCGCCGTCTGTGACGCGACCGCGCTCGGCGTCATCGCTTCCCTGCGAGCCCGGCACATCGACGTCCCGGGTGATGTTGCTGTAGCCGGATTCGATGACACCGAGCTTGCCCACTACGCCGAGCTCACGACAGCGACGCATCCCGTAGAGGCGATTGCGGAGGCGGCGACCCGTGCCGTACTTGCTGCACGCGCGACGCGGCCTCCGGACATGTACTTCCCGTCGCAGCTCGTTGCTCGCCGCACCGCCTAACAACGCCAACCGGTCCGGAATCAGTGGCGCGGCCTTGCAGCCGGGCGCCGCCGGTTGTCATCTGGGGTGCGCGATTCGAGCAGGTCTGTTACCGCGACCCATTTGGGCAGTGCACGGGGGCCGGCCCAAGCGAGCCGACCCCCATTCGTTGGTCAGGCTGTTGCGAGGCTGCGTTCTTGGGGATCTATGACACCCAGGCTTTCGACGGTCCTGAAGCGGCCGTTTTCCGCCTGGCCGATGTACATATTCATTCGAACGTGATGCTGTCCTGGCACCATCTGCGCCGGTCCGCCGGGCCCGTCGGCGATCTGTGCGTGATCGAGTGCGGCGATGACATCGTCCTGCTCGAGTGAGCCCGCCTCGGTGACCGCCGCCTGCCACAGTCGCAGTCCGCGGTAGAGGCCGGTGCAGGCGCTGCCAGCCGCGAACTTAGGACCACCCGGGAATCGACCGTTGTACTTGTCGAGTAGGTCCCGGCTGAAGGGGTCGGTGGAATCCTGGTAGTAGTCGAGGCAGCTGTACAAGCCCTCGACGAGCTCGGCGGGCACCATGTCCAACACGTTCTCGTCGACATACGTGCACACCAGCTTGCCGCCGCGCCTGACGAAGCCGGAGTCGTACAGGCCCTGCAGGAACGGACCAACACCGGGGGGAACGATGGTGTTGAACACGACCTCGGCGCCGGAGGCGATGATCGCATCGATCGTCGCTCCGTACTCCATGTGGTCGAGCGGGAAATACTCCTCGCCAACGATCTCACCACCGTTTGCAGTGACGACCTCGCGCACCTTGTCGTTCAGTACGTGTGGCCAGATGTAGTCGGCTGAGGGCAGGTAGAACTTGCGCGCGCCCGTCTGTCGCATCAGCCACGGAATGAACGGGTCGATCTGCTGGGCCGGTACCGGGCCGGTGCAGAAAATGAGCGCGTCGGATTCCTGGCCTTCGTACTGCTCCGGATACACATAGAGCCTCTTGCCCTCTACGACCGCCGGACCTTTGATGGCCTGACGCGTGGAGCTGTAGATGCCACCGAAGATGACATCGACCTGATCCTGCTGAATGAGCTTGCGGGCCTTGGCTTCCGCAACGCTGTCGGTGGTTTCGCCGTCCTCGAGATGCAACTCGAGCGGGCGACCCAATAGGCCACCCTCAGCGTTGATGTCGTCGATCACCATCGTGGCAACGTTGGCGTTCGCTATCCCCATGACTGAGAGCGGTCCGGTCTGGTCCGCGATGACACCGACCTTGATCGGACGGCGGGAGGGTGCAGATTCGTTCATTGGTCCACTCCTTGGTTGGTTGCAGCGAGCGGGGTTGGCGTCAGGCGGCGTAGCGTCCGCCGAGTTCGGCGGCTTGCGGCTTCCCGATGTGTCCGGCCTCGGCCATGATTGCCGGGACCTCAGGGTCAGAGACGAAGCTCTTCCAGCCGGCTGCGTCCCAGTCGAAGAGAACCCAAACCCGGTCGTCCTCGACGGGGTCGCGGAAGACGGTCGCGCCCTTCGAGCCGTGCAATGCGCGCTTTTCGGCGCCCTTGGTGGAGAAGATCTCGATGAAACGCTCGTAGTTCTCGATCTTTGTCGTTGCCAGGATCATTGCTGTTCTCCTTCGCAGTCGGGGTGTGTACGGTGATCCTGCGCGTTCGCTCGTCCGCCGAGCATCGGGAGGTTTCCCCATTTCTGGTCAACCGCTCCGGCTCGGCGAGTTCATCGCGACGTTCGCTCTCGCGCAGGACAACGCGTTCGGCCAACCCCTCGAGTCGCAGTTGCGCTCGTGTCTGCTGGCGTCGGCGATGTGCGAAGACGCTGGCTTCGATGCGCAACTGTCGGAAACGGTCTATTGGGTCGCGCTGCTGCGCTACATCGGCTGCACGGGTCACGCGCACGAAGTGGCCACCCTGTTCGGTGACGAGATCGCGATTCGCGGGCAGACCCTCGTGCACGACGCAGCGAACCCGGCTGAAGTCATGCGCGATGTGTTCGCCTACGCCACGGCCGGTCACTCGCCGGAGGAACAGGAACACATCGTCGCAGCGATCAATGCCGGCGCGCACGATTGGGCGGTTCACAACTTCGCATCAGGATGCGAGGTCGGCGACATGCTTGTGCGGCGACTGGACATGGGCGACGACGTACGCGACGCACTGCGCTTCACCTTCGAGCGATGGAACGGAAACGGCTTCCCAGCCGGGGCGAGCGGCGAGGACATCCCGCTCGCGATGCGTGTCGTGCATCTCAGTCACGACATGGAAGCCATTGCCCGTCACTTCTCGCCCGAGCAAGCGCTGGACGCCGTACGTGAACGTCGTGATCGCACCTACGACCCTGCGTTGGCCGATCTGTTTTCTACAAACGGCGCAGGCTATTTCGAGCGTCTCGGAAAGACCGATCCGTGGGACGCAGTGCTCAGTCTCGAGCCGAGACCGCGCCGGATTCTCGAGGGCGCCGACCTCGACAACGCGCTCGAGGTTGCGGCTGACTTCATCGACCTGAAGTCGCCCTACATGGCCGGTCACAGCCGTCGGTGCGCGCGGCTCAGCGCCGACGCCGCAGCGCACCTCGGGTGCTCTGACGACGAGATCACAACCTTGCGCCGAGCAGCATTGGTCCACGAGTTCGGCACGACCGCGATCTCGAATTCCATCTTGGACAAGTCCGGTGCGCTCACCCGCGCCGAGTTCGACCGGGTCGAAGTGCATCCCATGTTGACCGAGCAGATGCTGCGCCGCACACCCGCTCTCGCGGCCTTGAATCCGGTCGCCGCAGCGCACCACGAGAAAGCGAACGGGTCGGGGTACCACAAGCGCGTGCGTTCGGTTGCCGTCGGCACCTGCGGGCAGATCCTGGCGACCGCCGACATCTACGTCGGACTCACCACCGACCGCGCAGATCGGCCCGCCTTCTCAGCCGACTCAGCCGCTGCTGAACTTCGCCGCATGGTCGCGAGTGACGCGCTCGATAAGCGCACGACCAGCGCGGTACTCGAAGCCGCCGGCCACCGCGACCGCGACGGCTTCGCCACTGCGTCGCCCAAGCATGTTCATGGGCTGACTCCGCGAGAGGTCGAAGTGCTGCGTTTGGCCGCGCGTGGGCTCACGACCGGCGAGATCGCCACGCAGCTGTTCATTTCGCCCAAGACCGCCGACCACCACATCCAGCACGTGTACGGCAAGATCGGGGTTTCAAGCCGGGCGGCCGCGATGCTCTGGGCCATCCAGAACTCCGTCGTCGCTTGAGGCCCGGCAGCGCCTGCTAGCCGAGGAGGCCGCGACGGCGAGCGATCGCTACCGCCTCAGTGCGGCTCGTCGCCTCGAGCTTGGCGAGCACGTTGGAGATGTGCACGCTGACGGTCTTGGCACTGATGAAGAGTTGCCCCGCGATGTCGCGGTTACTCCGGCCGGTCGCGACCAACGCAAGCACCAACTTGTTGCCCGGCCGGCAACGTCACCGAGACCAGGTACGGGTCGGTGTCGCCACCATTACCCAGGTCAGCCTTGACCTTGTGCGCGGTGACCGTTCCCGGCCGCCCGGGCAGCGAGAAGTCGACCGTCAGCCGGTTGGTCGTTTTACCGGATAACGCGATACCGGCAACGAGCACGACCCCCCAGAACAACAGGACCCATCGGCGGTGCCCCAGCACGAACTCGGCCAAACCGTCGCACTGCGTCTCCTTCGCGTTGCGGGAATCCGGGAATGGTTGCCGCGATCACGGCGGATTGCAGGCCACGTTAGGGCAAGCGCGGGCCTGCGCGCTTCTCGATTCGTGCTCAGTCCGTCTCCCCTGTTATAGGCCGCTGCAACAATGACGACATGATTCAACCGGCGCCGCCGACCCATCGACACCCGTCTGAGAACAGTCCTTCTCCGACGTCTCGGGTGCCACCTGAAAGTGAACTGGGTGATGACGCGCAATCGCGTTCAGCCGTAATGACGGAAGACTGGCCACAGTTGTGACCATGGGCGGATGGGTCGCGTGCACAGGTAGAGGTGCCCGTCCCATTCCTCGTTGTGGATGCCGGCGGAGTTGCGCAGGGTCGCGACGTCTTCGACTTGGCCGAAGTACTGCCGGAGATATGAGTCATAGTCGGTGACATCCACCGGGCCAGGCGCGACGGCGAGCACGGTCGTGGCGTCGGGGTTGCCGGGCCCCCACCACCACTCGTTGTTATCGCCGCTAACCGCGGTCGGCAGCCCGGTTCCTCGGCCGAGCTCGTTGATAGCGCCGGCTTCGCCGTAGTCCGCGGTGAAGATGACCGCGTTCGCCCGCGTGGCTGGTGGTATTGCCAGCCAGGCGGACCGGACCTGATCGACGAACTCGGGCCAGCCGATCGATTCGCCCGGTGCTTGGTTGACGCCGTAGGTCCAGCCGATGTCGGCAGCCGGTAGGACAGGCAGCACGATCACCACGGCCGAGGCGGTCGACACCACTGCGCAGGCGAGCATCACGGCGGCTCGAGCCCGGTGCCCGGACAACCATGCGTCAAGCCGGATGGCACCAACCGCCAGCAGGTAAACGTACGCACCGGCGAGGTAGTAGATCTGCCCGCCGGTCGTCAGGCCGTAGACGACGAACAGCACTCCGTAGGCCCAGGCCAGTGCCCGCCATAGGGCGACCGATGATCGCCACAGCGTTCGCAGCCCGGCGAACCACACCGGGACGAAGACCAGCGTGGACATGAGGAGCTGCCCGACCACCCAC
>DASRZB010000151.1:0-2802 GCA_035653855.1 Acidothermaceae bacterium
CTCCAACGTCCAGCCCACCACCGGAACTATCAGTGGAACGGTCACAGGTGTTGGATCGGCGCCGATACCTGGGGCGTGTATCACACTCGAATCGAGCGCGGTTGCGCTTTGGCCCGACATTGCCGTCACGAACGCGCAGGGCGCGTACACGATTACCGGCGTGACCCCTAATCAGAGCGATCCCTACGAGGTCGCCTTAGACGCATCCTGCGGCGGCGGTCCTAACGCCAACTACCTGCCGTACACGTCGCCCGACTTCAACGTCGTCGCCGGCCAGACATCGACGGTCAATGCTGCGCTGACGCTCGGGGGGTCGATCACAGGGCGTGTCTTCTTGGGTGGGGTCGCGACGGGTGGGGTGTGCGTCGTTGCCAACGCTGTCAATGATGCTAGGTACGCCAAGGCCACCTCGGCGGGTGATGGCACCTACGTACTCGGCGGTATGACGCCAGACACCTACACCGTGCAGTTCGAGGTGTGCAACAACTCTCCGCAGCCTGACATCCAGCCGGTGTACTACGGCGCGCACGCCGATGGTTCGCCGACTAGTATCAACCTGGCGGTCGGACAGCAGATCGCACTCGGGGATCAAGCCGTTCAGTTGGGCGGCGAGGTTGACCTGAAACTCACTGACGGCCTCGGGCAGCCGCTCACAGACGTCTTCCCGATCTTCTTCGTGCCCGATGCCTCATGGGCGGGAATCTCGTATGGATTCCAGTCCAACGCGCCTGACGCAAACGGGTACTGGCACACGTATGGGCTGCTGCCGAAGAGCTACGACATCGAGTACTTCTACTGCGATCCCACAACCTGCCGGCAAGGACCAATCGGGTACTACCCGGGGCAAGGCATCGGCGGAACGCCAACGCCCGTGACACCGGTTGCCGGTGGTGCCGCGATTTCCCTCACTGATGCCGTCTCGATTCCCGCCAATTCCACCAGCTTGTCCCTCGTCACCTTCTCGCCGTCCGCGCCGACCGCGGGTCAGACCGTAACCTTCAAGGCGACGATTACTGACCCGCAGACTGGAACGGTTCCAACTGGGGAGGTCGACTTTCTGTCCGACGCGGGGCCTCTCGGAACTGCAAACTTGGACAGTCATGGTGTCGCCACCCTGACACTGAACACGCTGGCCGCCGGCGTGTACAACGTGTATTCGTCCTACATTGGCGACGGAGACTCGGGGGCAAGTAGCAGCAGTACCGTGACTGTGACCGTAGGGGCGGCAGTCGCGGGTGGTGGCGGTGGTGGCGCTAGCGGCGGCGGTTCTGCGCCGATGACGGCGATTGTTCCGGCGGGTGGGTCGGCTTCTTCAGATCCCGCAGGCACGACGCCGAGTGCATCCAACCCGCTCGTTGTTGGTGTGACTAGTCCGACCGGTGGCACGGTCACCATCGACAAGACGCCGCCGAACACGTCAGTCGCGCATTACACCGTGCTCGGCCTCGGTGCCACGATCACGGCGCCGCCCGCGACCTCGGCGGAGCCGTTGACGTTGACGTTCCAGGTCTTCGACAAGCAGCTCCCAGCGGGTGCTGGGCCGGCGGACCTCACGGTGTTCCGTGATGGTGTCGCGGTTGGTACATGCACCGGCCCCGGCGCGACGCCTGATCCGTGCGTTGCCTCGGCCACCACTACTGGCGGCGTGACGACCATCGTGATCCGCAGTTCACATGCAAGTAAGTGGGACGTCGAGGCGGCAAGCGTCGGGCGAGTGTCCGGGACTGACCGGATCGCAACAGCGGTCGCTGTGTCGCAGAATTCGTTCCCGGCAGGCAACGCGGGCGCGGTGGTTTTGGCCCGCGGCGACGATTACCCCGATGCACTGGTCGGTGGTCCGCTTGCGGCCGCAAAGAACGCACCGCTGTTGCTGACCGAAGGCTCGACGCTGCCAGCGGCAACGGCGACTGAACTCAAGCGGGTGCTTCCCGCCGGCGGAACTGTCTACGTTCTCGGCGGAACGTCGGCCGTCCCGGCGACCGTCGCGAGCCAACTGAGCAGTCTTGGCTACAGCGTGGTGCGCTACTCCGGTACGGACAGGTACGCGACGGCTGTTGCAGTAGCGAAGGCGCTCGGCACTCCGACGACAGTGCTGCTCGCGACAGGCACGAACTTCCCTGACGCACTGGCGGCCGGTCCCGCAGCAGCGCATGTTCACGGTGCGATCCTGCTGACCAACGGCTCGACGGTGCCGACGGAGACTGCGACCTACCTGGCCAGTGCGCACACGACGTATGCCATCGGCGGGCCAGCCGCAGCCGCGGTCCCGTCTGCGACGGCGATCCTAGGCAGCGATCGTTACGCAACCGCGGCAGCCGTGGCGACGAAGTTCTTCCCGTCATCAACGGTGGTCGGCGTCGCGACAGGCGCCGGATTCCCCGACGCACTGGCTGGTGGCGCCCAGCTGGCATTGATGGGCGCGCCGTTGCTGCTTTCGAGCCAGGCGAGTGTGCCGACGAGTACCAGCAACTACCTGAACGCCGATCACACCGTGTTGACCAACGTGTATGTCTATGGCGGCACTGCGGTGCTCGGCACCAGCATCGTGGGTCAACTCACGGCGGCGTTCGGCAGTTGACCCTGCTGCCGATAACGTGGCGGCATGCCTCAGAAGCGCGACGCCTTCGGTCCGGTCCGTCCGTGGGTCGCGCCCGCGCTCGGAGTTGGACTCGTCGTCGCCGGGATCGCGATGGTCGCGGGGATGGCCTCGCTCTATGCGCCCATTGTTGGGGTTGCAGTTGCCGGGGTGATCCTCTTGTTCGGCTACTGGCGAGTAAGCCGTAGTTCGCGGCCGGATCCCAC
>DASRZB010000152.1:0-3330 GCA_035653855.1 Acidothermaceae bacterium
CGCCTCGGGCGGCGAGTTCTACTTCCTCGAGATGAACGCGCGATTGCAGGTGGAGCACCCGATCACCGAGCTCGTTACCGGCGTCGACCTGGTCGAGCAGCAGCTTCTTGCGGCGTCCGATCTGCCAGCCAGCTTCGATCCGGACGCCATAGCGCCCAGCGGGCACGCCATCGAGCTGCGGATCTACGCCGAGGACCCGAAGCGATTCCTGCCGAGCCCCGGAACGATCAGCCGCTGGGTCGAGCCGACCGGGCCCGGCGTCCGCGTTGACGCTGGCTACGCCGAAGGCGACACCGTCACCCCGTTCTACGACCCGTTGCTGGCCAAGCTCTGCGTGCACGGGCCTGACCGGCCAGCCGCGCTCGAGTTGGCCAGGGCCGCGGTCGCGTCCTTCGAGATCGAGGGGCTCAAGACCAACCTGCCGTTCTTCACCGAGTTGCTGGCGAACGAGGAGTTCATCGCCGGGGTCTACGACACCGGCTTGATCGACCGGATGCGGGCGCCCAAGCCCGCTCCCTCCGCCTAGCCAGCTAGCATCCGAGCACTATCGAGAGAGGAGCCACCCGGTGGCCGAGGAAGTCCGCGCCGAGATGGTCGCGAACGTCTGGAAGATCGTGGTGGCCGAGGGCGACCAGGTCGAGGACGGGGACACCATCGCGATCCTTGAGTCGATGAAGATGGAGATCCCGGTCATCGCCGAGGCCGCAGGCACCGTCAGCCTCAAGGTGGCCGAGGGCGACGTGGTCCAGGAAGGCGACTTGATCGCGGTCATCGGGTGATCTTTAGCGATTCAGGCATCGTCACGGTCAAGAGAGCTTCCTGAACGGTCGAAGCAATCACCGTGACCGGTAACGTGACGATCGAGCCGTTCTTGCGAGCCCTCGTCGAATCTGGCGGGTCCGACCTGCACTGCAAGGTCGGCTCTCCGCCCCGCGTGCGCATTAACGGGTCGCTGCGGAAGCTCCAGACGCGTGATCTCACCGCTGCGGACACCGAGGGCATGGTCGCCGAAGTCATGCGCAAGGACCTCGTCGAGCTCTTTGCCCGCACCAATGAGGCCGACTTCGCCTTCTCGCTGTCCGGCGTCGGCCGTTTCCGGGTGAACGCGTTTCGGTCCAGAGGCTCAGCCGGGCTGGTCTTCCGGCGGGTCAGCGTCGGCGCGATTCCGCTGGAAGAACTCGGGCTCCCCTCGATCCTGGCCTCACTTGCCCTCGAACCGCGCGGCCTCGTGCTGGTCACCGGCCCCACCGGCGTCGGCAAGTCGACGACGCTCGCAGGCATGATCGACCACATCAACAACAACCGCGAAGTGCACATCGTCACGGTCGAGGACCCGATCGAGGTCCTGCACTTCGACAAGCTCGGCATGATCAACCAGCGCGAGGTTCGCGTCGACACCGAAGACTTCTCGACAGCACTGCGGGCCGCTATGCGGCAGGACCCCGACGTGATCCTGGTCGGTGAGATGCGCGACCAGGAAACGGTCAAGGCGGCGCTCGCGGCGTCAGAGACCGGCCACTTCGTCATGTCGACCCTGCACACCACCGACGCGCAGGAGACCGTGAACCGCATCATCGACTTTTTCCCGCCGCACGAGCAAAAGCAGGTCCGGCTCTCCCTCGCGAGTGCATTGCGCGGCATCGTGTGCCAGCGGCTAGTTCCTCGGGCGGACGGCGAGGGGCGCTGCGTGACGATGGAGATCTGCATCAACACCGGCCGCATCGCAGAAGCGATTGCGGACCCGGACAAGACCTCGCTGATGAACGACCTCATCGCCGAGGGCGCGTACTACGGCATGCAGACCTTCGACCAGCACCTCGTCGCGCTAATCCGCGACGGTGCGGTCACCCTCGAAGCCGCCATGAGTGCATCGACGAACCCGCACGACCTAACGGTGGAACTCCGCCGTCTCGGCCTCGTCGCCTAGAGACCCGCTTTTCGGTCGGCTGGCGACGAGCCGTAGAAACCTCGGCCTCGTCGCCTAGAGACCCGCTTTTCGGCCGGCTGGCGGCGAGGCCGAGACGAAACCTTGGCCTCGCCGTGTAGGGCTTCAGCTGGTCGGACGCTGCAGGTGGGCGACGAACTTGTAGCGGTCACCGCGGTACAGCGACCGCACGTACTCGATCGGCTGACCGGCCGAGTCGCGACTATGTCGGCTCAGGAGGAGCAGTGGCAACCCGACGTCGGTGCCAAGGAGGTGGGCCTCGCGCGGTGGGGCGGGCACCGTCTCAATCGTCTCCTCGGCTTCGAGCAACTCGATGCCGTACTCCTGCGCCAATACTGCGTAGAGCGACGTGGATTTGGCGAGCAGTCGGCGAAGGCCCGGATACCGCTGACCCGCGAGGTGGGTGGTCTCGATAGCCATGGGCTCGCCGTTAGCGAGTCGCAGCCGTTCGATGCGAAGGACGCGGGCGCTGCGCTTGATCGCGAGCCGCTCGGCCAGAGTCTCGTCGGCGAGCACGTAGCCGATCTCCAGGAGCGTCGACGTCGGCTCGAGGCCCTGCGCTCGCATGTCCTCGGTATAGCTCGTCAGACGCAGTGCCTGCGCAACCTTCGGCTTGGCGACGAAGGTGCCCTTGCCTTGGATCCGCTCCAGTCGCCCTTCGACCACAAGCTCCTGCAGGGCCTGTCGAACGGTCGTCCGCGATGTGCCAAAGTCGACGCTCAGGGTCCGCTCCGGCGGGACGGGACTCCCTGGGGGCAGTGTCCGCGTCATGTCGAGCAGATGCTGTTTGAGCAGGTAGTACTTCGGCACCCGCGGCTCGCCGTTCGGTGATTCGTCGAGGGATTGCGGTCTTGCCGGCACGTTGGCCTCAACCTCGCAGTGGTAGACCGGTCCGGGCGGATCCGGCGGAAGTGCCGACCGGCTAGTGCGCGCCGATTCCGGGACGAGAGTACGAGACGTTCGGTAGTCCACCAAGCGGGTGTCGCCTCGCGTCTCGCTTGCCCCACCATAGCCAATCGTTCGCCTAGAGGTCTAGACCACGTGCCCGTCAGCATTTCTCCCGACGCACTCGAGTGGTCTGCTTGATTACGGTTGCGAAACGACCGGCCCTGCCGCTGTGCGAACCCCTTGACACTGCAAGTGGTCTATGCCAACTTACGGAATGGTCTACACCAATCGACTGGCCCGAAAACGCTGGTCAACCGTGATTTCGAGGAGGATGCACGTGAAGGCTCGCTATCTGACCGCGGCAACACTTGCCGCGGTGATCGCTGTTGCCGGGTGCAGCAGCTCGAAGTCCACGGGGAGCAACGCCACCCCTAGTGGTTCGGCTCCCGCCGCGGCGGCTACCACGTCTGCCCCCGCAGCCGCGGCTTCCACACCTG
>DASRZB010000153.1:0-3302 GCA_035653855.1 Acidothermaceae bacterium
CGTCTCGGTGCGAGCGAAGCTGTTCTTGATCGTCGATGACCACTCCCGCCTGTTGGTCGACGGGGTCTTCTACGCGTACGAGAACGCCCGCGCCTGCCAGGACCTGCTCCGCCGTGCGATCGTGCACCGCGGGATCCCCGAGGTGTTGTATTGCGATAACGGGGCCCCGTTCAAGAACGCCTGGCTGACCCGCACCTGCGCCGTGCTAGGAGTGCGCCTGGTCCACTCCCAGCCTTACTCGCCGCAAGGCCGGGGAAAGCAGGAAAGGCTGAACCGCACCAACCGAACGCAAACCGTCTTTGCTTGACACCTCCTTGTTGGGGTTGGTTGCGCTGGAGCGGCGACTGGTCTGGGGTCGGGGTGATCTGGGACGTGGTGTCGTGGGCTTGGGTGGGTTCGGTGGGCGGTCGAGGGGGATGCGGAGATGGATCTCGACTTGCCAGCCGGTGACCTTGATCCGCTCGACGACGAGGCGGAGTAGTTGTTGTCGTCCGGCGAAGTCGAGCTTGTCGATCCCGGCTGCCACTGTCGCGGCGAAGTCTTGCACTCGGGCCCGTAGGCGGTTCTCGGTTGCGAGTTCGACGCGTGCGGTGACCAGCTCGTCGCGCTGTGAGCCGAGGTGGGCGCGACGGGCTTTCAGTTCTTCGGTGCGCCTGGTGAGCTCGGGCAGTTCGATCATTCCGATCTGGTAGCAGTCGAGTAGTCGTCGTTGTTCGGTGTCGGTGTTCGCGACTTGGCGTTCGAGTCGTGCGAGTTGGGCGCCGAGGAGCTGGTCGTCGGGTAGCGGTTGTCGGCTCACGACCGCGGACTGACCGGCGGTGAGGAGTTCGGGGCGCAGAAGGGCTTCGCGGATCTGGGCGAACACGAACGCGTCGAGCTCGTCAGCGCGGATTTGCCGTTCCCGGCAGCGACGTTGGGGTCCTCCTGCTCGCAGCTCGTTGTGATAGGCGCAGGTGTAGTAGTGGTTGTGGCCGCCGCGGCTAGTCGGGGCGCGCACGCAGGTGCATTTGATGCCGCATGGGCCGCACACCACTAGCCCGCGTAGCAGCCAACGGTCCGATGGTGCTCTGCGGGCGGCGAACGCCTGGTTGTGCGCGCAGCGCCGCCGGGCTGCTTCGAAGGTCTCGGGCGAGATGATCGCTGGTGTGGTCACGGCAATCCAGTCCTCGACCGGTCGGCGGCGACGGGTGGGTTTCGCGCCGGGTGCCGGTGGAAGAGTCTCGTGGCGATACCAGTAGGCGGTGCCGGCGTAGGTCGAGTTGCGTAGCAGCGGACCCAGCGTCGAGCTCGCCCACAGCGGACGACCTTTCGGACTGGGGATTCCGTCCGCGTATAGGCGCCTGGTGATCTCACGGATCGAGTGCCCGCCGGCGACGTAGTCGTCGAAGATGCGCCGCACCACTTGGGCTTCGGGCTCGTAGATCTCCAAGTGCGCGGGTCCGGTTGCGTCACTTCTCGGCACACGCCGGTAACCGTAGGGCACCTTCGCGAAGACCGCCTCACCGGCCCGCACCTTGTAGAGCTTGCCGCGACGTTGACGTTCCGCGGAGTGCGCCCGTTCGTACTCGGCGATCACACCTTGCATCTGCACCAACAGTCGCGCCTGGGTGTCGTTTTCGATGGGCGGCGCGTCGACGAAACGCACTTCCACACCGAGGCGCCCCAGTTCGTCGATGACGAGCATCTGGTAGGCGAAGTTGCGGGCCAGGCGGTCAGGTGTGAGGCACCACACCCGCTCGAAGCAACCGGCCTCCGCCTGGTCACGAAGGGCGTCGAGACCGGGGCGGTCAAGCCGGGCGCCGGAGTAGCCGTCGTCGACGAAACGGGCGACGAGATCGTCACCTTCTGCTGTCACCTTGTCCTCGACCGCGTCGACCTGCGAGGCGATAGTCTTTCTTTCGGCTTGGGCGTCCGATGACACCCTGGCGTAGATGGCTGCTCGCACTGTCATGCCTCCTTGGGGTATTGGCTGGCGGGGACCACGAACGAGTCGAGGACAAGGCCATAAGACTCAGCGAGGGCCTCGACGCGGGGATCGGCATAAGGAGTCCACGCGGGGCGGGTCGCTCCGATGAGATCGGCGACGAAACACGGCGAGGCTGTCTGCGGCGACGCGATAAGCGCGGCGAGCCCACCGCGCTCGAAACGGGCCGAGAGCGAACCGATCAGCGGTGTGCCCGCGAGCACCGCGCTGCGCAGCCGCTCATAGTCGGCCTGGGCCGCCTCGCCGACCGGGAGGAACTCTCTCATCGCCGCCGGATCCGCTCGACGGTCCGGCGGTGCAGCGAGATACCGAACCGTGTCGAGACGGTATCGACGAGCGAAGGTGTCGGCGTGCTTCTCGGCGCGGCGCGCACGAACGTCACGACTTCGTCGGTCAGCTTCACCGGACCCTTGCGGCCCCGGCGTTCGTCGAGCAGCCCGGCCATGCCCAACCGTTCGAAGTCTTGGGCCACGACATAGAAACCGCCGCGCGAGTAGCCGTGCATCGCGGCGGTGTGCACGACGGCATCGCCCTCCACATAGTGGGCGCGCAGCATCTCGTATTTCACCTGGACCTTGTCGAGAGCGAAGAAGAACGGCTCTCCCGACAAGAACAGCTCCGCGCTCACCGCTTCGGGGTGCGGGTGCGTCAGGCCCGAAGCTTCCAGTGCCACACGACGCGACTGCTGGCTCACTGTTGCACCTCCCGGCTCGTTTGAGTCACGGTAAGAGCCGACCCACCGAATGTCAATCATTGTCCGCCGTTGGTTGTAGAGCGCGACTCTGCGCGCCCGGGCCGCGTCTTAGCGTGAGATTTCAAGCGCGAATGGCCCATCCACGACAACCCAAGAACGGCACTCAACGCCGCGCATTGCGGCTGTCTTTAGCCGACACTTCTGACGGTCCGAGTAGCTGACGTCGCCGCCTTCGCGAATGCTGGACCTGCAAATACAATCCTGAGCCGGTCGCGTCGAACTGCAAGACGGCGTGATAGATGAGCTTTGCGTTCGCCTGGTGCGCTACATCCGCGACGCGTTCCTGGCCGAGGCCACCCACACCGGCATCGAAGACCTCGAGAGCCTGAACGATCTGTTCGGCGCGTGGGCTGAGACCGTCGCCAACCGGCGCATCCACGCCGAGACCCACCAGGCGCCGATCGACCGCTTCGAAGCATCCGGACCGCACCGCAGCGCGGATCCCGAACGGCTCAGAGAAGCGTTTCGGTGGTCGGTCACCCGCAAGGTCACCCGCACTGCGACGGTCCCGTTGGAGGGCAACCAATACGCCGTCGACGCCTCCTTGGTCGCCCGGCGTGTCGA
>DASRZB010000154.1:0-2825 GCA_035653855.1 Acidothermaceae bacterium
ACGGCACCCTCAGCGACCAGCAGGTGTGACCAGAAATCGCCGTACGCGCGAGTTCGCCAAACCGACGCCGCGAGTTGCTGGAAGCCGCTCGCTTTCGGGCCCCAGTCGGAGAGGTCGGAGTAGGACAGCGACGCGTCCGCGAGGGACCGAACTGCAGAGACCTGATTGCGGCGCGGGTCCGAACCGGCTCGCGACGTCCAACTACCAAGACCGCGCCCGGCCCACCACCGATGACCGAGTGCCGGGGCGCTCGCTACTCCGACGACGACGTGCGGGCCGTCCATCAGTGCGATCAAGGTGGCCCACACCGGTACACCCCTGACGAAATTCTTCGTCGCGTCGATCGGGTCGATCACCCATCGTCGTCCCGTCTCGGGTGCATCGGCGCCGAACTCTTCGCCGACGATCGCCTCACCGGGTCGAAGCTCGGCCAGCTTCGTGCGAATGGCCGTCTCGACGGCGCGGTCGGCATCACTGACAGGCGTGAGATCCGGCTTGGTCTCGACCCGCAGGTCGGTGGCTCGAAACCGGGCGGTGCTGATCTCGTCGGCGATATCCGCGAGGTGCAGCGCGAGGGAGAGGTCTTCGGCGGGGGCGCCCGCGAGGGTGTCGGGTGGAGTCGATGTGGGCGCGTCGGGCATGGTCGGCACGCTATACGGTCGACGCATGCGCTGGACGGTCCACGGTGAGCGGACGGTATACGACAGCGACTGGATCCGGCTGGCCCTCGTCGACGTCGAGATCCCGGGGGAAGGCGGCCGGCGGTTTGAGCATCACGTCCTTCGGATGCCGCAGCCGGCGAGCGGCGTCGTCGTCCACGATGTCGATCATGGGGTGCTGATGTTGTGGCGGCATCGCTTCGTCACAGACACGTGGGGGTGGGAAATTCCGGCCGGTCGTGCTGAAGCCGGAGAGACTCCAGAGCTCGCGGCCGCTCGCGAGGTCTTGGAGGAAACTGGTTGGCGGCCGGGCCCTTTGCGCGAGTTCGCCACCTACCACCCCAACAACGGCATGAGCGACTTGACGTTTCACCTCTTCGTGGGCGACGGCGCGAGCCTGGTCGGAGCACCGACAGATCCCAGCGAGTCGGAACGCATCGAGTGGGTACCACTTCCAGTCGTGCGTGATCTCGTGCGTGCTGGCGAGGTGCGCGATGGATTGAGCCTGACCGCTCTGGCGATGGCCTTGCTCTTCGAATTGCCTGAGAAGTAAGAGAATCCTGTGGTGACAGCGGACGATTCGACACCCGATGCGGCCAGTGTGCTGGCGCTGCTCGTCGCTGGTGATCGGCTTCCGGTGGTCGCGGCCCTGGTCCTAGGCGCGCAAACGATCGGCGACATTTCGCAACGCACGAAGTTGCCGGCACGTGACGTCCTGCGGGTGCTGACGAGGCTGGAGTCTGCCGGTCTCGCATCGGCTGACGGTCCGCACTGCTCGCCTATCACTGCGACTGCGCCGCACTGCGCCGCTATCTGGTTGAGGAGGACTTCCTGGCGCGCGAGAACGGCGTCTATTGGAGAGCCGGCGGCAGCGTCGAGCTCTAGACCTCTGGTCCTTCAGGATGGGGTCAGTCCAGGTCAGGCTTATCGCGGGCCGCGAGCAACCGACGTAGCGAGTCGAGGCGGGCTGGTTCGGCATGGCCGGCGGCGACCCAGTCGTCCAGCGCGCACCTGGCAATCTCGTCGCCGTCCTGGTCGGCGCGGGCTGTGTTTTCGTCGGGCGCGACATGCTGGCAACCGCGCGGGCACTCGGCAATCCCCGGCGCAAGATCGGGGAACGCCGTCACCACTCGATCGACGTCGACGTGCGCGAGTCCGAACGAGCGGATGCCGGGGGTGTCGATCACCCGACCGCCGCCAGGCAGGTCAAGGACGACGGCCGATGTCGACACGTGCCGGCCGCGGCCCGTCACGACGTTGACATCACCGGTGGCGCGGTCGGCACCGGGCACGAGCGCGTTGATGAGCGTCGACTTGCCGACGCCGGAACTCCCGGCGAGCACGGTCACGCGGTCGCGAAGGACTTCTCGTAACTCGTCGCTTGGTTGACCGCTGCGCGTGACGACGATGCGCAGTTCCAGAAGCGCATAGGCCTCGATCAGTGGCGCGGGATCGGCGAGGTCAGTTTTGGTCAGCACGAGTAGTGGTTCGAGCCCGCCGTCGAAAGCCGCGACCAGATAGCGGTCAATGAGCCGTGGCTGCGGCTCGGGGTTCGCGACGGCCGACACGATCGCCAACTGCTCGGCATTGGCGACGATGATGCGTTCCATCGGATCGCCGTCGTCGGCACTACGGCGCAGCACCGACGTCCGCGGCTCGATACGGATCAGCCGGGCCAGCGTGTCAGTGACGCCTGAGACGTCGCCGACCAATCCGACATGGTCTCCGACGACGACTGACTTGCGACCGAGCTCACGAGCGCGTACTGCCGTGACTTCGTGGTCGTCGACTTCGCAGGTGAACCGGCCGCGATCGACGGCAAGCACGTAAGCCGGCGTGGCCTCATCGTGAGCAGGACGCAATCGGCTGCGTGGACGCGAGCTACGGCCAGGCCGGACGCGGACGTCGTCCTCGTCGAGATCGCTGGTCCGCCTGCTCATAGGAGTAGTGACTCCCACAGGTCGACGAACGTCGGCATCGTCTTCGCCGTCGTCGCGATGTTCTCAACGAGAACGCCGGGCACGACGAGACCAAGGACCGCCGCGGTGGTGGCGAGCCGGTGGTCGTCGTAGGTACGGAAAACCCCACCACGTAAGGGTCTTGGCTTGATGATGAGACCGTCGTCGGTTTCGGCCACGTTGCCGCCCAGCCCGTTGATCTCCGTCG
>DASRZB010000155.1:0-5585 GCA_035653855.1 Acidothermaceae bacterium
TCTCGAGCAGAATTTTGATCGAATACGGCAGCCGCGCGAGGTTCGTCAGCCCCGCTGAACTGGTGATCGACCACAGCGTGATCGCCGACGTCTTCGGTCGTGAAGACGCCTTCGTGCGCAACGCCGAGTTGGAGTTCGAGCGCAACGCCGAGCGCTACCAGTTCCTGCGATGGGGGCAGCGCGCCTTCGCCGACTTCAAGGTGGTGCCACCCGACACTGGGATCTGCCACCAAGTCAATCTTGAATACCTCTCGCGCGTCATCTTCGACCGTGACGGCATTGCGTATCCCGACACGCTCGTCGGCACCGATTCGCACACGACAATGGTCAACGGGCTCGCGGTGCTCGGGTGGGGAGTCGGTGGCATCGAGGCCGAGGCTGCCATGCTCGGCCAGCCGATCAGCATGCTGATTCCGCGGGTCGTCGGCTTCAAGTTGTCGGGTGTCCTGCCCGACGGCGCGACGGCGACCGACCTCGTGCTCACCGTCACCGAGATGCTGCGCGGTCACGGTGTGGTCGGCAAGTTTGTCGAGTTCTACGGGCCGGGTGTCACCAACGTGCCGCTCGCGAACCGCGCCACTATCGGCAACATGAGCCCCGAGTACGGCTCGACCTGTGCCATCTTCCCGATCGATGACGAGACCCTGCGCTATCTGAAGTTCACTGGTCGCTCACCGGAGCGGATTGCGCTTGTCGAGGCCTACGCGAAGGAACAGGGCCTCTGGCACGACCCGGCCGCCGAGCCCGACTACTCCGAGCGTCTTGAGCTTGATCTGTCGACCGTGGTGCCGTCACTCGCAGGCCCGAAGCGGCCGCAGGATCGCGTGTCTCTCTCGGATGCAAAGGCGTCGTTTCGGAACGTGCTCGGCGGCTACGTACAAAAGACGGGTGGCAACGGCTCGCTCGACGAGGGTTCGGAGGAGTCGTTTCCCGCGAGCGATCCGGTGGCGATCGACCACGAGCACGCCGAAGACAAGCCAGCGGGAGTGCCGAGCGCGGCGACCGATGCGAATGGCCGGTTAAGTGCTCGGGCCATGGTGACCCTTGACGACGGCACAGTCTGCGAACTTGACCACGGTGCTGTTGTCATTGCGGCGATCACGAGCTGCACGAACACGTCGAACCCGTCGGTGATGATTGGCGCTGCACTAGTAGCGAAAAATGCTGTGGAGAAGGGGCTTTCCCGCAAGCCCTGGGTGAAGACGACGCTCGCCCCCGGTTCGAAAGTGGTCACCGACTACTACGATGCGGCCGGTCTGACGCCGTACCTGGAGAAGCTCGGCTTCAATCTCGTCGGTTACGGCTGCACGACGTGCATCGGCAACTCCGGCCCGCTCGATGACGCGATCTCGAAGGCCATCGCCGACCACGACATTGCGGCAGCCGCCGTGCTGTCGGGTAACCGCAACTTCGAGGGACGCATCCATCCGGACGTGAAGCTGAACTACCTCGCGTCGCCGCCACTGGTTGTCGCGTACGCGTTGGCCGGTTCGCTCGACATCGACATCACGACAGAGCCGCTCGGCACTGGCTCCGACGGGAGCCCGGTCTACCTTCGCGACATCTGGCCAAGTGAGCGCGAGATCGCCGATGTCGTGGGCCAGGCGATTCAGTCGCAGATGTTCTCCGACAGCTACGGCGATGTCTTTGGTGGTGACGAACGCTGGCAGGGCTTGCAAATCCCCGAGGGCAGCATTTTCGAGTGGGACGACGTGTCGACCTACGTGCGCAAGCCGCCCTACTTCGAAGGCATGGCCAGGCAGCCGGCACCAGTCACCGACATCACCGACGCACGCGTACTTGCCGTGCTTGGCGACTCGGTCACGACCGACCACATCTCGCCGGCGGGCAACATCAAGAAGGATTCGCCGGCCGGGGCGTACTTGCAGGAGCACGGGGTGGCGCCGCGCGACTTCAACTCCTACGGCTCGCGGCGGGGTAACCACGAGGTGATGATCCGCGGCACGTTCGCCAACATCCGGCTGCGCAACCAGCTCGCTCCCGGTACCGAAGGCGGCGTGACGCGGCACCTGCCCGACGGCGAAGCGATGACGATTTACGACGCCTCGACCCGCTACATCGCCGACGGTGTGCCGCTCGTGATCCTGGCGGGCAAGGAGTACGGCTCGGGGTCGTCCCGCGACTGGGCGGCGAAAGGCACCGCGCTGCTCGGTGTGCGCGTGGTGATTGCCGAATCGTTCGAGCGTATCCACCGCAGCAACCTGATCGGCATGGGCGTCTTGCCGCTCCAGTTCGCCGACGGGCAGACCCGCGACTCACTTGGCCTCACGGGCGAGGAGACCTTCACGATCGTCGGTCTGGCTGGCGCCGACCCGCTGCCGCGCGAGGTCACCGTGCAGGCCGGCACTGAGGATGGCCGCACGGTGCAGTTTCGGGCCGTGGTCAGGATCGATACGCCGGGGGAGGCGGATTACTACCGCCACGGCGGCATCATGCAGTACGTGCTGCGCTCCCTGCTCGAACCGGCGTGAAACCCACCATCCCTGTGTCCGGTGCGACTGTGTGACTGCTGTGACTCCCTTATAGACTGACCTGATCGCTTGGCGCCAACCGCCCAGGCGTCGACACGGTGAGGTGAAGGTCGACGTGAGTCTCCTCGAGTCTGTCGAGGGCCCTGACGACCTCAAACGGCTCGACGCCGCCCAGTTGCCCCAGCTCGCCGAAGAGATCCGTGACTTCCTGGTCAGTGCGGTCGCGAAGACCGGCGGACATCTCGGGCCGAACCTCGGAGCGGTCGAGCTCACCATCGCGCTGCATCGTGTCTTCAACTCACCGACCGAGCCGATCATCTTCGACACCGGGCACCAGTCGTACGTGCACAAGCTGTTAACCGGACGCCGGGAAGGGTTCGCAAAGCTGCGTCAGCGCGGCGGCCTGTCGGGCTATCCGAACCGCGATGAATCCGAGCACGACTGGGTCGAGAACTCGCACGCGTCGACTGCCCTTAGTTATGCCGATGGTCTGGCGAAGGCGTTCGCCGTGCGCGGTGAGAAGCGAACCGTCGTGGCGGTCGTCGGTGACGGCGCACTCACCGGTGGCATGTGCTGGGAAGCACTCAACAACATCGCCGCCGCGAAGGACCACTCCGTTGTCGTGCTCGTTAACGACAATGGACGCTCGTACTCGGAGACGATCGGCGGTCTCGCCGAGCACCTCACAACGCTGCGTACGAATCCGCGTTATGAGAAGGCACTCGAGAAGGTGCGCGAGGTTCTTACGCGCACGCCGCTCGTCGGCGATCCGCTCTTTGACGCCCTGCATGGCATCAAACGTGGACTCAAGGATGTCCTTACGCCGCAAGGACTTTTCGAGGATCTCGGCCTGAAATACGTCGGACCGATCGACGGGCACGACATCGCCGCCGTCGAGGCGGCGCTTGCGCGTGCTCGCAAGTTCGGCGGCCCGGTCATCGTGCATTGCGTGACCCGCAAGGGCTATGGCTACGGTCCCGCTGAGGACGACGAACTCGATCACTTGCACGGACCAGGTGCGTTCGACCCGGTGACCGGTGTCGAGTTGCCGAAACCGGCCAGCTGGACGGCCGTGTTCTCCGACGAGATCGTCAAGATCGCGGCGACCAGGCCCGACATCGTCGCGATCACCGCCGCGATGTTGCACCCGGTTGGCCTCGCTGCGTTCGCGAAGGCCTACCCGAACCGCATCGTCGACGTCGGCATCGCCGAGCAACACGCAGTGACGTCCGCAGCGGGAATGGCCATGGGTGGTCTGCACCCGGTGTTCTGCGTCTACGCCACATTCTTGAACCGGGCGTTCGACCAAGTTCTCATGGACGTCGGATTGCACCGCTTGCCGGTCACCTTCGTGCTCGACCGGGCTGGCGTCACAGGCGACGACGGGGCGAGCCACAACGGCATGTGGGATCTCTCAATCCTGTCGTTGGTCCCTGGCATGCGAATTGCGCTACCTCGTGACGGCGCGCGCCTTCGCGAGTTGCTTGGCGAGGTGGTGGCGATCGACGACGGCCCGACGGCAATTCGGTTCCCCAAGGGCGCGCTGCCGCACGACATCGAGCAGGTCGACCGCATCGGTGGGCTTGATGTCTTGCGTCGCGACCCCGATGCCGACGTGCTCATCGTGGCGTTCGGACCGATGGCCGAACTCGCCCTCGACGTGGCGGGTCGGCTGGGCGATCAGGGCATCCCCTCGACCGTGCTTGACCCGCGGTGGGTGCTCCCCGTCAATCCGGTCATCGCCGGCCTCGCGGCGTCCCATTCCTTGGTTGTGACGATCGAAGACCACGGTCGTCAAGGCGGCGCTGGTTCAACCGTGGCGATGGCGCTGCGCGAGGCCGGCGTCACAACTCCCGTGCAGGTGCAGTCGATCCCGCAGCGGTTCCTTCCGCAAGGCAAGCGTGCCGAAGTGCTCAGTGACATCGGGCTGACGGCGCAGGAGATTGCCCGTCAGGTCGTCGAGTCGGTTGCCGGCATCGACGCGCTCGAACAACCGCAGCCGGTGACCGACTAACCGCTCGACGTCAGTGGTATTCGACGTCAGTGGTACAGAACGTCGCGTAGCCAGACCTTCTCGTCGCTGGCTGGGTCACGCAGCACGATTTCTGCTGGGCGGCCGCCCTCGGCCACCATCGACACCTCGTCGAGCGTCAACAGCACCGGCCGCGGGAAGCCACGGCTCTCGTCGTCCGCGATTGCGGCGGCAGTCAGGGCAAACGCGGCGTCGATCCGCGAGAGGTCGAGCCAGCCTCGGGTGCGAACCGGTGCCGCGATTGCACGCATGCCGCCGGCGTCGGCGCACAGCGCCCCGCGCAGAACTCGCGATGCGAGCAGCGTGAGGACGTCACAGTCGCCCATCGGTCGTAGTGGCACACGTGGGTCGCGGCGCCAGCGCGTGGTTGCCAGCGCGCCCATGTTCTCGAGGTACTCCATCGCACCCCGCCACCACGGGGTCGGGTCTATGCCTGCCACAGCAAGGACGCTGGGCGGCGTCACAAATACCAACTCGGGCTGATCGGGAAGCAAGCCCACGAACCCGATGCCGAGATCGAGCGAACCGCCAAGAACGGGCTGCCGAACCCAACGCGGGCCCGGGTGCAGGTCGTGGCCGACCGGCAATGCGACCGGCCTGATGGTCTCCGCGAGTTCGTCGAGTGACTTGTCGGCAATCGCTCGCCGGGCTCGCAGCCACCGGTACACGCGGTCCTGGGCTACGGAGTCGGCCGGGTGGGCGCCGCCGATGGCTTCCGCGAGCTGTTCAAAACTGACCGGAATGTCGGGAACGCCGACCAGCATGATGCCGTCGTCGGTCGGTATCAGGTCGACTTCGTGGATGACGCTGATCGCGAGCGTGCAGCGGCGAAGCGCGCTGATGTACGCGAGGCTGTCGATGCTCACATTACCGGGGCCCCCACGGGCGTTGACATGCAGAGACGGTACCTGCGGGGTCGGCGCAGTGGGTAGCGCGTACGGGTGAAATCGATGCGGCCAACTCCCGCCCCGCGGTTGAACGGGCTCAGTCGGCGGTGGCGTCGTGAGTCGCTGCCCGAAGGAGCGCACGGGCGAGCGGACCCGCTGTGAGGGCAATCTGCC
>DASRZB010000156.1:0-2355 GCA_035653855.1 Acidothermaceae bacterium
GATCCTGAGCCTCGTCGGTGTCGCGACATCAGGCCGCGCACTCGCGCCATTCGTCGCCTCACGCCCGACGGTCCCGGCCGCACGCCCCACGAGAGTTGGTCCGCCAAGACTGTCGGCCAGGTGGTGGGTACGTGCTCAGTCTCGACCCGCGGGCGGGGGTGACGTTGCAATTTCGGAGGAACACCAGCTGGAGCTACGCCGGGCCGTCCGGGTCCTACGGCGCACGTGCCGCACCCTACCCGCGAACCCCAGCTCACAGTGTTGACCTACGGGCACAGCGATCCTCGCTCGGCCGCCCGCGCCTTGCCCCTTGCGGCTGTGCCCACCGCACCGTGCTGGTGGACACCCAGCGGGCGTCGGCGGGTGCCGTGGCGTCCGGCGCTACTCGGGTGCTTCGGCTTGCTAATCCCTGCGCGTCGACGCAGGAGCGGCGCTCGCGAGACGAGTGAAGGTGGGCGGGTCGTGCCGGGTCAGCGCGACCCGGGCGTTCTCGGCTTCGGCGAGCTTGCGGGCGAAGGGCAATCCGATACCTCCGTCTCGTGTGCCGTCGCGCAACTGGAATAGCTCATGTGCCTCGCAGCGCAGGGTAGGGCCTTCGTCGCTGACGTCCACGGCGACCAGGCCACCGACTTCGCGGACGTGGACAGTGACCGCACCTTGGCCGTGCCGCAGTGCGTTGTCGATCAACGCATCCAAAATCTGCGTCGCGGCCGGCGTCGAGAGGGCGATGTCGGATGGGACGCTGGCGTCGACGACGACACGTAGCGGCCGTGTCGCTTCGGCGAGCGGACCATGCCAGCCCCGTTGGGCAGCGGCGATCAGGTCCGGGACATGCGCGACCTGCTGTACGGGCAGATCGCGAGCGAGCGCGATAATGTCAGTGATCGTTGTTTCGAGCCGGTCGACCGCGGCCAGCGCAGATTCGATGCGGCTGTCGGGTCGGCCGATGTCTCGTAGCGCTTCGAGTTCAAGACGCAGGCCGGTGAGCGGTGTACGGAGCTGGTGCGAGGCCTCGGCCACCAGGCTGCGTTCGCGGCCGATCATGGTTTGGATGCGTTCCGCGCTGTCGTTAAGGGTGGTGGCGAGGGTGTCAAACTCCGCCACACCGGAAAGCGGCACTCGCGCGTCGAGGTCGCCGGCGCCCATACGGCGCGCACCGGCCGCAGGTCGTCGACGCGGAGAGCCGCCTGGCGATTATTGGCTCACCGCTCGCAGAGACGAGGACGGCGCCTAGTGCGATGCCGAGGATGACGAGCCACGCCACCAGGCTGCGGTGATGCGCGGAACTGAGATCGGCCTGCACCAGGACCACGGCGATCACCTGATCGCCATCCGACACGGGGGCGGCGACGGCGATGCCCGCTCCGACGGGTCCAGTGGCTTCGGTCCCGCGAAGCGCTTCTCGTACCAGCGGCCCGCGTTCGCGGGTCCGGCACCATCGATCAATCGGCCTGACCGGTCGTACACGCTCGCGACAATCTCGCTGCGATCGATACCTAAGGATCCGACCGTCGGGCGGTCACCGCGCAGAGACGCGGCGGCTGTGGCCGCTGCGCGCTGCAGTTCCAGTCGTTCGTCGTTGACGTAGCTGTGACCCACGAAAATGCCGAGAGGCACGGCCAACAGCAGCACCGCGAGCAACGCCGTCGCGGTGGCCACCAACATGATCCGTCGCCGCATCGCGTCCTCTCACGGATCGACTCGCCGCGGGCGGACCTACGTCCGAGGTATGGAGCCCAGTGTGGCAGCGGAGCTCACCTTGTTGAGCGCGTCGCCGGGCGGCCCCGACGCAACGACGCGTTATGAACGTCCAGAGTCTTGGTCTACCCGTGCCAATGCGCATCCCACACGTCAGCCATCAACATCGCCCGCCTGATCGCGACACCGCCGTCACGAGCCAACCGCGCAAGCAGATCGAACTCTTTGGCCCGCAGTACCGCCTCAGAGTCGGCCACCCACGCCCGTCGTGGCGCCTCATCTACTACGAGATCGCCCACGACATGCCGCGTGGATGCCGACTCCCGCGGGACCGCGCGTCGAAGATGCGACCGCAGCCGAGCCAGCAACTCCGTCGACCGGATCGGCTTCGACAGGTAATCGTCGGCGCCCGCCTCCAATCCGACCACAACATCGATTCAGCGTCGCGCGCAGTCAGAATCACGATCATCACACTCGGCCAACGGGATCGAAGAGTCCGGCACACGGCGACACCGTCGACATCCGGGAGACCGAGATCCAGAACAACCAGGTCAACAGCGCGGTCCTGGCTGGCCTCGGCCAGTGCTGAGCGGCCATCTCGACACCAGCGCACCCATAACGAGCCTGGACCAGCGCGGCCTGCAAGGTACGGCCGAT
>DASRZB010000157.1:0-2218 GCA_035653855.1 Acidothermaceae bacterium
CATGGCGACTTCGTAGCTGATCATCTGGGCCGCCGAACGCACGCCGCCCAGCAGCGGGTAGGTCGACCCACTCGACCAACCGGCGAGCACGATGCCGTAAATGCCCATCGAACTCATCGCGAGTACGAACAGCACGGCAACCGGAAGGTCGGTGAGTTGCAGGTTCGTGTGCTGACCGAAAATCGAGACCGTCGGTCCGAACGGAATAACGGCAAACGCCATGAACGCAGGGATCGCCGAAATGATCGGCGCGATGATGAACACGATCCGGTCGGCCGCGCTAGGGATGAGGTCTTCCTTCAGCGCAAGCTTGATGCCGTCGGCGAGCCCTTGCAGGATGCCGAACGGGCCGACCCGGTTCGGGCCAAGGCGTTGCTGCATCCGCGCGACTACGCGGCGCTCGGCCCAGATCATGAAGAGCGTCATGACCATCAAGAACGCGAACACGACGATCGTCTTCACGATGATGAGCCAAAAGACGTCACGGTGGTCAGGCGAGACGAACGCGGTCGCGACCAGTTGGGCCGCTACTGAATGCGGCATCACCGGGAGCCCCCTTCGAGACTGACGACCGCGCCGGCGCCGACACGCAGGGTTCGGTGTACCTCGCTGCCAGCCGACCTGGTGGGCACCCACACCACGCCGTCCGGCATTGCGGTGATGAGCAGGTCAAGCGTGATCGCCGGGCCACCCTTCGTAGCACGGACCGTCACGGGCGCGCCGTCGGCGACACCCAGGGCCCGCGCGCTGGCCGGCGACAACCGGGCACACAATGGCTTGGCCGTCGCCGCCAGGTACGGCGTCGCATCCTGAAGGCTGCCGACATCGAGCAACTCGTGCCAGGTCGCGAGGATCGCCCGGCCAGCACTGAGTTTCTCAGGTGGCCCTGGCTTCAACGACGGAGGCGCAACCGCACCAGGACGAGTACCAAGTGCTTCGAGTTCGGCCCGCGCGGTGCGCAGATCAGGCAATCCAAGATGGACGTCGAGTGCATCGGCGAGTGCATCGAGTACTTGCAGGTCGAGCAGCTGGCCGGTGCCGGTGAGCGATGCCTCGAAGGGCCGGGAACGGCCCTCCCAGTCAAGGAATGTGCCGGCCTTCTCGACGGCGGCCGCGACAGGGAAGACGACGTCGGCTGCGTCGGTCACATCGGTGCGCCGCAACTCGAGGCTCACCACGAAGCTGGCGGCATCGATGGCTGCGCGCGCCGCGGCCGGATCGGGCAGATCGTCGGGATCGACACCGGCGACGACTAGTGCGCCCAACGAACCTCGAGACGCGGCGTCGAGAATGCCTGCGGTGTCGCGGCCCGGCTCGGCGGGGACGGACGTCGCCCAACGCACCCCCACCTGACCGCGCGCGTCGTTGTCGGTCACTGCACGACCACCAGGCAACAGGTTCGGCAGGGCGCCTGCCTCGACTGCACCCCGCTCGCCTGCGCGACGCGGCACCCACGCGACCTTCGCGCCGGTCGCCGCTGCCAACGCGACGACTGCGGATAGTCCGCCAGCCACACCCGCAAGGCGCTCTCCGACCAGGATCACGCTCGACGGCAGCGCGAGGCCGGCCGCCACTTCGGTGAGGAGCTCAGACCAACCGTTCGGGTCGACACCAGGTGGCACCTCGACGGTCTCACCCGAGGCGAGCACTTGCAGCATGGTCGCTTCGCCACCGGGCACCGTCGCGATCAGGCGGCCGCGCATCTTCTCGAGTCCACGCGTCGCAAAGGGTGCTATCGAGACGACCTTGGCGTGCTTCTTCAAGGCGGCCTTGCGGAGCCGCAGGAAAATGATCGGCGACTCTTCCTCGGGCTCGAGCCCGACAAGCAGCACGGTCGACGCCTCTTCAAGGTCGTCGTAGGTCACGTCGAGGAAGCGTCCGGCAACGTGCGAACCCAAGAATGCGAGCTCTTCGTCGGAGTGCACTCGCGCGCGAAAGTCGATGTCGTTCGTACCGAGCGCAACGCGCGCGAACTTCGCGTAGGCGTAAGCGTCCTCGACTGTCAGACGACCCCCGACAAGCACGCCGACACCGGCGCCGTTACGTGCTGCCGCGAGACCTGCGGCGGCAGCGCGCAACGCCTCAGGCCACGACGTCGGAACGAGTTCGCCGTCGCTGTCGCGAACCAGCGGCGTGTCGAGCCGGTCGGGTGCGGTGGCGTAGCTGAAGGCCCACCGGCCCTTGTCGCAGTTCCACTCCTCATTGACCTGCGGATCGA
>DASRZB010000158.1:0-3439 GCA_035653855.1 Acidothermaceae bacterium
CCGGGGTGCGCATCGTGATCGCGATGTTTTGGGGGGCTGTCCACTGATCCGCCTCGGTCAAGAGGCGGATCTCCATCGGCTCTTCGGCGGCTAGCACATCGTTGCCATCAACCCACGTGTCGGCCTGGACCCGAATTACCGCACGTTCAACCTGCGCCAGCGGCTCACCCACTGTCACCGGATGCCCCCGTCCCGCTCTTTCCGGCACGGCTCTGGACGAAGTCGTACCCGAATCGCCCCTTGACACAGAGGTTGCCGAGCGTGACGTCGTGGTCAAGCGGCGAGGTGACTTTGACGATGCGGTTCTCCTGCACGTGCAGTTGCAACGTGCAGCCGACGCCGCAATAGGGGCAGATTGTATCGGTCACTGTCTGACTCGGCTCGTCCCACGTTTCGTTCTGGCGCATATCGTATTCGCTCTTGAACATCAGCGCGCCAGTCGGGCAGACCGCGACGCAGTTGCCACAGTAGACGCAGGCTGAATCGGGCAACGGCAGGGCCAGTTCAGTCGAGATGTGGGCGTCGAAGCCGCGTCCGGCGGCCGAAATAGCGAAGGTGTTCTGCGCGTCGACGCCGCAGGCCTCAACACACTTGTAGCAGAGAATGCAGCGAGAGTAGTCGCGCATATAGAGCAGGTTATCGAGCTTGGCTGGCTGTGCGACCGTCGCGGCCTGACCGTCTTCGACCATATGATGATGCCCGGTCGGCATGTGGTCGCGGCTCTGCTCGGGCTCGGCCGGCGCTGCGGTACCGAAGCGCTCTGGCGCGGCATCGTAGCGCTCCAGGTAACCGTGAACCTCGGCCGGAGCATATGACAGATCGACGGACGAGGCAAGCAGTTCGAGCACGAGGCGACGGCTTTTGCGTACTCGCTCGCTGTCAGTATGGATGACCATACCCGGCTCGGCTTTGCGCGCACAGGCCGGCACGAGGACGCGCGACCCTTCGAGTTCGACGACGCAGACACGGCAGGCATTCACCGGCGTCAACGTTTCGAGATAGCAGAGGGTTGGTGTCTCAATTTCAACTTTGGTGCACGCCTCCATGATCGTCGACCCCTCCGGGACGGTGACCTCCTGACCGTCAATCGTCAGGGTGAGGGTGCGAACCGCGCGCTCGGGTAGTGTGGCTGTCATACAACTGTCCCGTCGTCGAAGAGCCGGAGTTTCTGAATGCCGGAGAGCACGGCGGTCATCGCCGTCTGTCCCAGGCCGCAGATCGAGGCGTCGCGCATCACCTGCCCGACGTCGTTGAGCACGGCGAGATCGTCGGCGACCGAGCCGATCGGCTTGCCGTTGATCAGTCGCCGGAGTGCCTCTTCCTGGCGCACCGTCCCGATGCGACAGGGCACGCATTGGCCGCAGGATTCGTCGCGGAAGAAGGCGGCGATGCGCAGCAAGGTGTCTTTCATATCAACCGTGTCGTCAAAGACCATGATGACACCCGAGCCGAGCGAAGCTCCCGCGGCCCGCGTCCCCTCGAAGGTGAGTGGCATATCGAGTTCACTCGGCGTGACGAAGCTACCGGCTGCCCCGCCGAGCAGAATGGCCTGTATCGGGCGTTCGCCCGGAACTCCGCCCGCCAGATCAATCATCTGGCGCAAGGTCGCGCCGAAGGGCACTTCGTAGACGCCCGGCTCGTTCACGCGCCCCGAGAGGCAGAAAAGCTTGGTGCCGATCGAACCCTGGGTGCCGATCGCTGCGAAGGCGGGACCTCCATACTGGACGATGTCGAGCACGTTCGCGAAGGTCTCGACGTTGTTGACTAACGTCGGTCGGCGGAAAAGCCCAGCCTGGGTCGGGAAGGGTGGCTTGTTGCGCGGTTCGCCCCGTAGCCCTTCAATTGAATTGAAGAGCGCCGTCTCCTCGCCGCAAATGTAGGCACCAGCCCCACGGCGGATCTCGATGTCGAAGGTGAACCCCTCGCCCATGATGTTTTCGCCGAGGAAACCGCGCCGCCTCGCGCTATCGATCGCGTTTTGCAGCCGGGCGGTAGCGAGCGGGTATTCGTTGCGGATATAGATGTACCCACGGTCACAGCCGGTGGCGTAGCCACCGATCGTCATCGCCTCGATCAGGCGGAACGGGTCTTCTTCCATCAACACGCGGTCTTTGAAGGTTCCCGGCTCCGACTCGTCGGCATTGCAGATCAAGATGTGCGGCCGCACTGGCGCGTGCGCGACGTCGTTCCACTTGCGACCAGTTGGGAAGGCTGCGCCTCCACGTCCCATCAGGCGCGAGTCGAGCAGTTCGCGGATAATGCCGTCGGGTCCGAGGCGCACCGCCTGACGTAGCGCGTCGTAGCCGCCGCTGGCTCGGTAGGCGTCGAGGCTTTCAGGATCGACACGTCCGGCATTTCGCAGCAGCCGTAGTTCGGACGCATCGGGGCGCGTAGACTGCGGCACCGAGGTGCGGCCACCACTTTGCGGCGTCAGCGTATACGGGCCATCTCCGAGCGTCTGCAGCAACGCCGGCGGGTCGATCGGCGCAACGGCGATCTCGGACGGCATTTCGCCCGCCTGATGGAAGAGGACTGCCGGGGCGCGATCGCAGAGCCCGAGGCAGGGGCTGCGATGCCAGGTGATGCTGCCGTTGATTGCCGAGGTGCCTTCGGGGCCGACATGGCGTTCCAGTGCACTACAGAGTTCGAGTCCACCGCGAATGCGGCAGGCGATGTCGTCGCAGACGTGCGCTACGACTGGAGGACGCTCTTCCAGCGCCAGAAGCGCATAGAAGCTGGCGACTCCCCAGGCGTCGGCTGGTGGCACGCCGAGTCGCTGACAGACGTAGTTCAGCGCGCCGGGGCTGATGTAGCCGACTCGTGACTGGATCGCCTGCAAGGCCGGCAGCAGGAATTGCCGCTGGTTACGCAGTTCATGCCCGCCGCGTCCGACATGTCCCTCGAATGTCGAGCGTTCAGTGGCACCTTCCCAGAGCGAGTCGGGCGGACCGATCAGCGCATCGAGCGCCGCGCGTTCCGCATCACTGGCGATCGCATTGGGGATCAAATGCTGGTCCACTTAGTTCTCCCCTACCGGTGCTTGCGCGAATTCTTCTACTTGGGCAGGCGCCGCTGAGCGCTGCTCGTCGAGTCGTTCGATGCGAATCGCGGCCGCCTTGAACTCGGCCGTACCCGAATCAGGATCGGTCGCGTCGATCGTCAGCACGTTGGTTTCGACATCGTCCTGGAAATGGAAGGTCATGAACGCGAGGCCCGGTCGCAATGTCGGATCGAAGCGCACCGGCACTTCGATGCCGCCGCGGCGCGAGACGGCGCGCACGCGCTCTCCGTCTTCGATCCCAAGGCGTCGCCCGTCTTCCGGGTGGATGTCCAGGCTCTCGCCCCGACGCAGGGGTGAGACGTAACCGCCGCTCTGTACGCCGGTGTTGAACGAGTCGAGTCGTCGACCAGTCGTCAGGCGAATCGGGAACTCATCGGT
>DASRZB010000159.1:0-3246 GCA_035653855.1 Acidothermaceae bacterium
CGACTTCTGGCGGGTCTCAGAAGATCGACTTCGGGCCGCTCTCAGGGCCTGATCGGCGCTTTTGTGCACCTGTTCACAAACACGTACCCTGGGCACGACGGAGAAGTCGGAGCCTGCGTGTCTGGGAGTGCTGTGTCTGCCCATCGCGAGCCTCCACGCAGCGCGCCTGCAAGTAGCGCCAGCGTTTCACCGGCTCGGGGCATCCCAGAAGCATCGATAGCCCGGCTCCCCCTATATCTGCGTGCGCTGCAGTCCATGGCTGATCGTGGGGTGACGACGGTGTCTTCCCAGGAGCTGGCAGTGGCGTCTGGTGTCAACTCGGCCAAGCTGCGCAAGGACCTGTCGCACCTAGGTTCGTACGGCACCCGAGGCGTCGGGTACGAGGTGGCCTATCTCGTCTACCAGATCTCGCGTGAACTCGGGCTGACTCAGGATTGGGCCGTCGCGATTGTCGGCGTCGGCAACCTCGGTCGTGCTCTCGCGAACTACGGCGGCTTCGCCAGTCGCGGGTTTCGCGCCGCGTGCCTTGTCGATGCCGACCCGGCGCAGGTCGGGCAGCACGTCGGCGGCTTGGTCGTCCACCACCTTGACGACTTGGAACGGCTGATCGCCGAGCACCGGATCGCCATCGGGGTCATCACCACACCAGCCAATGCTGCACAACGAGTGGCCGATCGATTGGTGGCCGCCGGTGTCCGCAGTGTTCTGAACTTCGCGCCGACGGTCTTGACCGTGCCGCCCGACGTCGAACTTCGCAAGGTCGACCTCTCGACCGAATTGCAGATCCTGGCGTTCCACGAGCAACGTCGCGTGACCTGCGCTGCTGACACGGCGGTGTCGCTGTGAGCCTTCTCGTTGTCGGCCTTTCACATCGCAGTGCACCGTTGCCGTTGCTGGAAAGGACCTCGCTGTCAGTCGATGCGGCGGGTAAGTTGCTCGACGATGTCGTGGCCGCGCCGGCCATCGATGAGGCGATGTTGCTGTCAACCTGCAACAGGGTCGAGCTGTACGCGTCGGTCGAGAAGTTCCACGCGGGTGTTGCGGCACTCTCGGACTTGCTGGCGCGTCACACCGGCGTTGGATTCGACGAGCTGTCGCCGCACGTGTACGTGCACTACGAGGACCGTGCTGCTCAGCACCTGTTCGCGGTGACGTCGAGCCTTGACTCAATGCTGGTTGGCGAACACCAGATTCTCGGACAAGTGAGGGCGGCATTTCGTACTGCTCGCGACCGCGGTGACGCCGGCAGCGCGTTGCACGACGTCATCGAGCGGGCGCTGCATGCGGCCAAGCGAGTGCATGCGGAGACCGGCATCGATGCGGTCGGCACCACCTTGATCGAGGCAGGGCTGCGGTTGGGCGCACCGGGCGGTCTGAAGGGACAGCACGCGGTCGTCGTTGGGGCGGGCTCGATGGCGTCCATTGCGGTGGCTGCGTTACGCACGGCCGGTGTCAGTGATCTGGTCGTTGCCAGTCGCACGATGCTAAGCGCGGAGCTGCTGGCTACCCGAGCCGGCGGCCGCGCTGCCGCCATGGCAGATCTCGAGAAGGAGATCGCCAGCGCAGACGTCGTGATCACGTGCACGGGTTCCGATAGCCAGGTGCTGGCGGCCGACGTGGTTAAGCGGGCGATCGCGGTGCGCGCCGCCGACCGCCCGCTGTTCATCTTGGACGTCGCCGTTCCTCGAGATGTCGACCCGCGGGTGGGCGAAGTGGCTGGCGTGTCCTTATTCGATATCGACGCGTTGGCGCCGCTGGTCGATAACGTCGCGGCCGCCGACGATGTTCTGGACGCGCGCCGCATCGTCGACATGGAGCTCGCGGCGTACGTCAGTGCGCGACGCGCTTCGGGGGTCGCGCCGACGGTGGTTGCGCTGCGCGACAAAGGTGCTCAGATGGTTGCCGCGGAACTGCACCGGCTCGAGCGTCGACTGCCGAACCTCGACGACTCCGCGCGGGCCGAGATTGCCGCAACCATGCAGCGTGTCGTCGACAAGGTCCTGCACGCGCCAACCGTGCGGGTTCAAGAGCTCGCAGACACTGTCGGACCGACGTCGTATCCCGAGGCATTGCGCCGGCTGTTCGACCTCGATCCGTCGGCGCCTGCTGCGCTGGTTGCCCCTGACCTGGCCGACGACGAGACCGGGCCGGGTGAGCAACGGTGAGCCCGATTTTCGCACCCGCCGCGAGGCCGACCACTGTGCTTCGTCTGGGTACCCGGCGCAGCGCTCTTGCGATGGCTCAAGCAACCCTCGTGGCCGACGCGCTTCGAGCAGGCGGGTCGACCGTCGAACTCGTGGGCGTGACGACCGAAGGCGATCGCAGCACCGGCCCGCTGACTGAGTCCGGCGGTACGGGCGTCTTTGTGACGCAACTACGCACCCGCCTGCTCGATGGCGGCGTCGACGTCGTCGTGCACTCACTCAAAGACCTGCCGACCCAGCCGGCCGCCGATCTCGAGGTCGCCGCCGTACCGCCGCGAGCAGACGCGCGCGACGCGCTGGTAGCTCGCGATCGGCTCACGCTGGCGACGCTGCCGCACGGGGCTTTCGTTGGTACCGGCTCGCCCCGACGTGCCGCTCAGTTGCTCGCCGTCCGCCCAGATCTTGACGTCCAGCCGCTACGGGGCAACGTCGATACCCGAATCGGGCGAGTCGGCCGCGCGGATGCGGACGCGCTCGATGCGATCGTGGTTGCGGCCGCTGGTCTTGCTCGGCTTGGTCGCCTCGACGAGGCGACGCAGTTGCTCGGCCCCGACGTCATGCTCCCGGCGCCCGGCCAGGGTGCGCTCGCCATCGAGTGTCGGGCGGCCGACGTCGAGCCCGGTGGGCGGCTTCGCGACCTGCTTGCATCGCTCAACGACCCCTCGAGCTATGCGGCCGTCGTCGCCGAGCGCGCCTTGCTGGCCGGCCTCGAGGCGGGATGTACCGCCCCTGTCGGGGCTTTTGCCGAGGTCGATGTGGCTCTCAATTTGCATCTGGTCGCCGTGGTCGTCAGCGTGGACGGCGTAACTGCGATCCGAGGCTCTGCGCAAGGGGCGGCGACTGACGCGGACGGGATTGGACGCCGGCTGGCGGCCGACCTCCTTGCGCGCGGCGCGGGCGCGCTGATGGGAACGATCCAGTGATTCTGAACATCCAGTGATTCTGAACATCCAGTGAGTAATGACAGAACAGGACGACGATGAGTCCAACGCCCAAGAACACGGGCACCGCAGCCGCGCGGCAGACCAGCGCTCCTGCGCCG
>DASRZB010000160.1:0-10301 GCA_035653855.1 Acidothermaceae bacterium
ACCGGCGAGACTGTCCCGAAGCGGCACTTGCCGAGCAGAGCTGAAGACGGGCGGCGGAGGAGGGCGGCGTGGCTTACGCGCTGGTTCTCAACGCGACGTACGAACCGATCGGCGTCGTTCCCGACCGCCGTGCCCTGCTGCTGGTGCTCGCTGCCAAGGCCATCTCGCTCGAAGCAGGCGACGTTGTCGTGCATAGCGCGGCCGCGGCCGTCTCGGTACCGGCCGTGGTCAAGCTCACCCGGTTCGTGAAGATCCCCTACCGCACCGTCGTTCCGCTGACCCGTCGCGGGGTGTTCTTGCGCGACGGCGGGAGATGCGCGTACTGCGAAGCGCCGGCGACCAGCCTTGATCACGTCGTGCCGCGCAGCCGGGGTGGAACGCACACCTGGGACAACGTTGTGTCGTGCTGCCGGCGATGCAACCACGTGAAGGCCGACCGCACGGTGACCGAGCTCGGCTGGCGGCTTCGCCGTGCGCCGCGCGCCCCGAGCGGGATTGCGTGGCGGATCCTCGGCACCGGTCGCAGCGACCCGAAGTGGATTCCTTACCTCGACGGCGACGGCTTTGGGTGGGCGATCGACCAGTCGGCGAGCGCGTGAGCACTAGTTCGGGTAGCGGTCCTGGTGCAATCACGCCGGACGGCTGTGCAGTGGATTTCTACGCCATGATGCCGGCGCGTGACGAGCCGGAGATCATCGACCGCGCAGGCCCGCCCAACGCCTCGATTCTCGAGCTGGGGTGTGGCGCCGGTCGGGTGACTCACCCGTTGGTCGCGCTCGGCCACTCCGTCGTCGCTGTCGATGAGTCGCCGGAGATGCTGGCCCACGTTCGCGGCGCGCGCACTGTTCGGGCGAGCATTGAGGGTCTCGACCTTGGGATGCGTTTCGACGTGGTCGTGCTGTCGTCTCACCTCGTCAACGTGCCGGACGACGACCAGCGGGAGGCCTTCCTGGCAACCTGTGCGCGTCACGTTCTCGAGACAGGTTGTGTCGTGATCCAACGGCATCCGGTCAGCTGGTTCGACACGTTAGCGCCGTCGAGGCGTTCCAGGTCGACCGGCGATGGCGGCGATATCGTGACGTTCGTCCTCGACGGCATCTCGCGCCCGGCGCCGGATCTGGTCGCGGCGACTGTCGAGTACGACGTCGGCGATCGGCGATGGACTCAAAGCTTTGTCGCCCGCCGGCTCGACGACGCGGACCTGCGCTTGGCGCTGGCCGCAGTCGGCTTGGTCCTCGACGAGGCCTACCTGACGGACGACGGAGGCTGGGTGCGGGCTCGGCCGGTCGCCTCGATGGGTGCGGGCGGTAGCTGACGGTTGCTGACTAGGGCACGCGTACGCTCCCGGCATGGCCGCGTTGCACGATCTTTCCGCGCTGGACCAGGCGGCTGCCGTGCGGCATCGCGAGGTGTCGCCGTCCGAACTTGTCGAGCACTACCTCGACCGCATCGCCACCTGGTCCGACGCGGTGGGCGCCTACGTCACCGTGACCGCGGAGCTCGCTCGCGAGCAGGCCCGACAGGCCGAACGGACGTTGCGCGAGACCGACGTCGACGACCTGCCGCCACTGCTCGGCGTCCCGATTGCGATCAAAGACCTGACGGACGTCGCGCGCGTCCGTTGCACGCTCGGCTCTGCTGCTTTCGCCGACCGGGTGGCGACCGTCGACGCCCATGTCGTCACCTTGCTCCGCAAGGCCGGCACGGTGATCCTCGGCAAGTCCAACGCCGCCGAGTTCGGCACGCCCTGCTACACCGAGCCGGACGTCGCGCCACCGGCCCGTACGCCGTGGGATTTATCGAGGTCGGCGGGCGGCTCGAGTGGCGGCGCGGGTGCGGCTGTTGCGGCCGGGCTGGCACCATTTGCGCAAGGCAACGATGGCGGGGGCTCGGTGCGGATCCCCGCGAGCGTCTGCGGTCTCGTCGGGCTGAAGGTGAGCCGCGGCCGGGTCAGCAACGGCCCGGTCTCTGGCGACGTCAGCGGTCTCGCCTGGCACGGCCCGCTGACCCGCACGGTGCGTGACGCGGCCGCGTGGCTCGACGCGACCGCCGTGCCGATGCCGGGCGACCCGCATTGGGCACCACCGCTGCCTGCTGGCCAGACATTTCTCGCGGCGGTCGACCGCGAACCGGGTCAACTGCGGATTGCGCGTTATGCCGACCCGGTCATCGTCGATGAGACCGTCGACCCGAGTTGCCTGGCGGCCTACGACGACGCGACGAAGCTGTTGCTCGAACTCGGCCATCGCGTCGATGACGTACCCGCACCTGGCGGTGCATCTGTGGTGCCGGCTTTCGAGACCGTGTGGTCGGTGTTGTCGACGTTGACTCCGGTTCCCGCGGCCGACGAGGCAAAGCTGCGACCGCTGACGCGTTGGCTGCGAGAGCGGGGCGGTCGGGCAACCGGACACGAATACGCGCTCGCGATGGCGACGTTGCAAGCGGCAGCGCGCCGGATCCTGGTCGACCTTCTCGGGTACGACGCGGTGCTGACGCCGACGCTGGCGATGCCGCCCGTTGCCGTCGGCGCCTTGCGCGACGACGCTGACCCGGCCCGCGACTTCGACAACCAGAAGCGGTTCACGCCGTTCACGTCGGTTGCCAATCTGACCGGGCAGCCAGCGATCACGTTGCCGCTCGGCGTCACGCCGACGGGGTTGCCGATCGGTGTGATGCTCGCAGGGCGGCCAGCGGGCGAGGCGGGATTGCTCGCCCTCGCGGGTCAGCTTGAAACTGCTCGGCCATGGATCGACCGGCATCCGGAGTGCTGGTGACGTCGCTCGATCCGGTGCTCGCCGACCTCGCGGCAGCCCATGGCGTTGCCTCCTTCTTTCACGACTGGCGTGGCGGTGAACGGCAGGTCTCGGAGCCGGCTGTGGTGTCGGTGCTCGCGGCGCTCGGGGTCGATGCGAGCACACCTGACGCGGCCCGCGAAGCCCTCGCCCGCGCACGCGATGGCAAGTGGCGCGACATGCTGCCGAGCTGCTTGGTCGTGCGCGGCGGTGCAACGGCGCGGGTCGCCGCGCACGTGCCCCACGGTGACGCGGTCACGGTCGATCTCGAGCTCGAAGGCGGCGGCCTGACTTCGCTGACCCAACTGATGATCTGGGTCGATCCGCAGCACATCGACGGCGAGCTGATCGGCGAGGCAACGTTTGAAATACCGGACGACGTGCCGCTCGGTTATCACTACCTGCATGCGAAATCGGGGGGGCGCACCGCGAAAGCGCAGCTCATCGTCGTCCCGGATCGGCTTGTTGCGCCTGCCGGCCGGCACTGGGGATTCATGCTCCAGCTCTACGCCGTGCGATCGCGAGATTCGTGGGGCATGGGAGACCTGCGCGATCTGGCCGAGCTCGCGACGTGGAGCGGGCGCGAGCTTGGTGCCGACTTCGTGCTGGTGAATCCGCTGCATGCGGCCGGCCCGGTTGCGCCGATGGAGCCGTCGCCCTACTACCCGTCGAGCCGCCGGTTCGTGAACCCGATCTACCTGCGGGTCGACGACGTGCCCGAGGTGGCGGCGCTGCCACCCGACGATGTCGAGGCCGTCGCAAGCGTTCTGCGGGATCGCAACTTGCGCGATGAAGACCTCGATCGGGACGTCGTGTGGTCGGCGAAGCGCGAGATTCTCCAGCGTGCGTTCGCCGTTCGAAACGACGATCGCCGTGGGTCGTTCGACGAGTTCGTTGCGGCTGAAGGTGAAGCGCTGCGCGACTTTGCGACCTGGTGCGCATTGGTCGACCGGCACGGTGCCGCGACTCGCGAGTGGTCGGGCGAGTTGCAAGACGTGTGGTCGACGCAGGTCGCTGCATTCCGTGACGCTGAGGCTGACCTCGTCGAATTCCACGCCTGGCTCCAGTTTTTGTGCTCGCAACAGCTGACTTCGGTGCAGGCGGCCGCGGGCGCGGCGGGTATGAGCATCGGTGTGGTGAACGACCTTGCGGTCGGTGTGAGCCGCGATGGCGCCGACGCGTGGGCCTTCAAGAGTGCGCTCGCGCACGGTGTTGCACTGGGAGCGCCGGCCGACATGTACAACCAGCAAGGGCAGACCTGGAATCTGCCGCCGTGGCGTCCTGACGCGTTGGCCGCCTCGGGGTTCGTGCCGTTTCGCAATCTCGTGCGGGCATCGTTTCGCCATGGCGGCGGGCTGCGCATCGACCACATCATCGGCCTCTTCCGGCAGTGGTGGGTGCCCGAGGGAGCGTCGCCCGCCGACGGCACCTACGTGCGTCTTGACCACGAGGCGATGGTGGGCATCGTGATGCTCGAGGCGACCCGGGCCGAAGCGGCCGTGATCGGTGAGGATCTCGGCAATGTCGAACCATGGGTGCGCGACTACTTGCGCGGTCGCGGGATCTACGGCACCTCGATTCTGTGGTTCGAACACGACGACGCCGGTCTCCCGCGAGCACCCGAACTTTGGCGAGAACTCTGCCTTGCCAGCGTGACCACCCACGACCTGCCGCCGACAGCGGGCTACCTCACCGGTGAGCACGTCGAACTGCGCTACGAGTTGGGTCTGTTGGAGCGCCCGATCGACGAGGAGCGCCGAAGTGACGAGGCAGCGCGGGTCGCGTGGCTCCACACGCTGGTCGACGCTGGGCTGCTCGACGCAAAGATCGTGGCCGCCGTGACAACGGTCGCGGAGCCGGGGACTGTGTCGCCGCGGCGCGACAACTTCCATACCCGCGTCGAACCGTATGTCGATCGCATCGTCGAGGCACTGTATGCCTACTTGGCGGCGACGCCGGCCCGCTTGATCGGCATTTACCTGCCTGACGTCGTCGGTGACCGGCGCCCGGTGAACCAGCCGGGAACGATTGATGAGTACCCGAATTGGCGGGTGCCGATGGCTGATGAAAAGGAACGGCCGGTGCTGCTGGAAGAACTGATGGCGTCGCCCCGCGCTGCGCGGCTGGCGCGTTTGGTAAGCGGCTCCACAACGTGAAGCCCGCAGGTAGCAAAGGGTGAGCGCTCCGCTGCTGCCGGGCGAACCCGCGTGCTGATTGTGATCCCGGTATCCGTTACGGTGGCCGCTGTGAGGACGCCTCGACGACTGCGATCAGTCGCTGCTCGAGCCGCAGTTCGATGCGCGGCGATCGCCAGTGTCGCCGTCGCAGCCCTCGGGTCTGCGGTACTCGCGGCCGGCCCAGCACTCGCGATCGGTGAGCGCGGCGATCCCGGCCACAAGCTCAGCGCGATCGAGACGACCGCAATCTTCGTGGGTATCCCGGTGGGTGTCGCGGTCGTGATCGCCTTCCTCGTTTTCCTCCCATCGATCGTCAGCGGCCCGCGCTATCGGCCGGGACGCCCGTGGACCGCCACCTCGAGCTGGTTCGGCGAGCCCTTGGGCAGCGAGACCGCCGCGGCCGCTATCACCACGTTGCCGCCGGCCACTCTCGACGGGGGTGGCGCAAGTGCCCGCTGGTAGCGCCTTCACCTCGCACCAAAGCGATGAGATCCGGCATGCGGTTGCGACCGCGGATGAAGAGACCGGGCTGAAGTTCTTCGTCTACGTCGGGCAGGTTTCCGGCGACGTCCGCGCTCACGCCCTGCGTCGGCATGCTGCATTAGGGGCGGCAGCCGAGTTCGCAATCCTCGTGCTCGTCGAACCCGATGCACGCCGGGTCGAGATCGTCACGGGCGACACGGCACGGCGCCGGCTCGACGACCGGGCCGCTGGACTTGCCAGCCTGGCGATGGCCACCTCGTTTGCCGGCGGCGATCTCACCGGCGGCATCGTGAACGGCGTCCGGATGATGGCCCAAGCCGCAGCACGGCCGCCGGTCCTGCACGAACACGACACCGACTAGCTCAGCCAGACCCCAGCCCCCCGCCGTCCGCCCAACTCGTTCTCCGGTACTTCGCATCCCGGGTGGTCGTTGAAACTCGGGAATTGGGCCACTTTTACGACCACCCAGGATGCGAAGTACCAGGGTTACGGGGCGGCGGCAGCGGTGTCGCGCGCGCGTGCTCGCAGTGCGCGGGCCATCGTGTCTTGGTGTTCGAGCAAAATGCGACGAAGGCCGGACGGCGGTTTGCTGATCTCGAGATAGCTGTCGACGAGGTCGATGGTCGACTGGTCGATAACCAGGTAGGGGAACATGCCCTCAGCGATCGTGCGCGCAGTGTCGCCCGTTCGGTCGCGCCAGACGTCGGCCAACTCGTCGAAGTACCGCTGCCTGAACGTGGCGAGTAGCGCCAGCTGGTTCGGCTGCTGAAAGCCGATGATGATCGCCGACAACTCCGCATTGTGGGTGTCGTCGTTCTCCATAACCGCGGCCCAAGCCAACTCTTTTGCCGCCGGATCGGGCAGCGCAGCACGCACGGCGGCCGCATGCCGGCGGCCGGCTGCGGTGTTGTCTCGTTCGAGTTCTGCGTCGATCTCGGCAGTGCCCACGCGACCGTGTGCGGCCAACCTGCCGAGCAGCGACCAGCGCAAGTCGGTGTCGAGCGCCAAGCCGGCAAACTCGGTCTTGCCGGCGAGTACAGACGCCACGACATCGACGTAGGTGGCCGAGTTCGCGGTCGCCGCCAACGCCCTGATCAGCGTCAGCTGGTAGTCGCTGCCGGGCTCGGCGCCATGCAGGTGGGCGTGGCAGGCCGCGGCGATCGCGTCGAGGCCGGTGTCGCGAAAGCCCGGGTCGGACCACCGCTCGACGGCTAGTCGCGCCTGACGCAGCACGCTTTGCAGGACCCCGATGTCGGTCTCGGTGTCGAGCAGGTGGATCACCAACCGCACGTAGTCGCGCGCGGCCATCTCGGCGTCGCGTGTCATGTCCCACGCGGCGGCCCAGCAAAGCGCGCGAGGGAGCGACGCGTTGAGTTCGCCGATCGCGTCGGTGACGGTCACCAGCGATCGCGCGTCGAGGCGGATCTTGGCGTACGCCAGGTCGTCGTCGTTCACCAGAACCAGGTCAGGACGCCGGGTGCCTACGAGTTCGGCGACCTCGGTGCGCGCTCCGACGACGTCGAGTTCGATCCGGTTGGTGCGGTCTAAGCCTGCGGCGGTGCGGTTGTAGAACCCGATCGCGAGCCGGTGCGACCGCAGTGTCGGATGATCCGCAGGTGCCTCTTGCAGCACCGCGAACGAGGTGATCAGCCCGTCGGCGTCCGTCTCGATTTCGGGGCGAAGCGTGTTGATGCCCGCGCTTTCGAGCCACTCCTTCGACCACGCCGACAGATCGCGACCGGAGGCCGCCTCAAGCGCGCGCAACAGGTCGTGCAGTGTGCTGTTGCCCCAAGCCTTGTCGTCGAAGTAGCGACGCAGACCCGCGAAGAATGCGTCGCGACCGACCCATGCGACGAGCTGCTTGAGGACGGAAGCGCCCTTGGCGTAGGTGATGCCATCAAAGTTGGTCTCGACGGCCTCGATGTCGACGATGTCGGCCGCAATGGGGTGCGTTGTCGTCAACTGGTCTTGACGGCAGGCCCACGTCTTCTCCTCGTTGGCGAAGGTGGTCCAGGCGTCCGGCCAGCGGGTTGCTTCGACCGTTGCGAGGTTCGCCATGTAGGTGGCGAAGGATTCGTTGAGCCACAAGTCGTCCCACCAGCGCATCGTCACGAGGTCGCCGAACCACATGTGCGCCATCTCATGCAGGATCGTGCCCGCGCGGCTCTCGTACGCGGTGTCGGTTACTCGCGACCGAAAGACATAGTCCTCGAGGAACGTCACCGAGCCCGCGTTCTCCATCGCGCCGGCGTTGAACTCGGGCACGAAGAGCTGGTCGTACTTGTCAAACGGGTACGGCCGTGCGAACTGCTCTTCGAAGAATGCGAAGCCCTGCTTGGTAATCAGGAAGATGTCGTCGGCGTCGAGGTAGGTGGCCAGCGAGAGGCGGCAGTACACGCCGAGGGGGATGTCTCCGGTCGTGCCGTGATGGACGTCGCGCACCACGTGATAAGGCCCCGCGATGACGGACGTGACGTACGTCGACAGTGGTGGGGTCGGCGGGAAATGCCAACGGCCGGACGTCGTGGTGTCGGGGTTTTCGGCGAGGTGCTCGGGGATGACGTCAGGCGCCGTCACGGAGACGACTTGCCAGTCGCCCGGAGCGATGACGTCGAGTTCGAAGGTGGTCTTTAGATCGGGCTGGTCGAAGCATGCGTAGACCCGATGCGCGTCGGCTGTCTCGAACTGGGTGTAGAGGTAGACCCGCCCGTCGACCGGATCGGTGAAGCGGTGCATGCCTTCACCGGTGTGCATGTAACGGCACTCGGCGATGATCGCGAGTTCGTTGTGCTCGGCGAGATTGCTCAGTCGGACCCGGTCGGCGTCACGGCTGGTTGCAGGCTCGATCGCGACCCCGTTCAGCGTGATCGACCGGATCTCGGCTGCCACCAGGTCGACGAAGGTCGAGGCTCCGGGCTCGCGGCAGCTGAATCGGATCGTCGTCGACGAGAGGAAGTGGTCCGGCTTCGCGGCCCCGGGCGTGAGATCGAGGGAAACAATTGTCTCAAGCGCGGGCACCGGATCTGCCTCGCCCGAGACCGGGCCGATGAGGCGCGCCCGTTCGGTCGCCTCGTCACGGCTCAGGTTGTTGCCTGGCACCGGTCGGGAGCCTTTCTGTCATTCGTGCGGTGTAGCGATCTTCGCACGATCGGGATGGCAGGTGCCAAACGCACCCGCTCGGTCTCTGCGGCGTGGTGGGCGTGGCAGACTGCGGCACGTGCGCGTCTACCTGGGTTCTGACCATGCGGGGTTCGAGCTGAAGAGCCACCTCATGAGCTGGCTCACGGACAACGGCCACGAGCCGGTCGACTGCGGTCCGCCGAGCTACGTCGCGGACGATGACTACCCGCCGTACATCATCGCCGCGGCGATCGCCACGGCCGCCGATCGAGGCAGCCTAGGCATTGTCATCGGGGGCTCCGGCAACGGCGAGGCGATTGCGGCCAACAAGGTCAAGGGCATCAGAGCGGCGCTCGCCTGGAACGACGACACCGCGACACTTGCCCGGCAGCACAACGACGCAAACGTGGTCAGCATCGGTGCGCGGCAGCACACCATCGGGGAGGCAACCCGGCTCGTCGAACTGTTCCTGGCGACCGACTTCTCCGGCGAGGAGCGCCACGTGCGCCGACTCGCGGAGGTCACCCGCTACGAGGAAACTGACGTCCCGCCGCCGCTGCCCGAGCCGGCTGCTTCCTGAGCGGCTGCATCCTGACGGAATGCGGGTCGGGCGGTGGGCTCCGGCTTCGCCAGTGCGCGCACGAAATCCTCCGGGGTCGGCCGCGAGACGTCGCGGGCTCGCAAAGCGCCGACGATGCCGACCTGCGACGGTCCCGCACCGACAAGCCCGCGCAGCGCGCCTGTTCCGGTACCTGTCCCCGCGCCCGTGCCCGTGCCAGGCCCGGGAGGTTCGTGACGTCTAGGCATGACGGAACTGTTGCACAGGTTGGGCTAGGTAGCTGTCCCACTTTGCCCGTTACGCTGCCCGGTCATGAGAATGAGGCGCTCAGCTGCATCGGGTCGCCACGGCTGGGCCAGGGTGCGCGCGAGCCGCTGGATGGCGCCTGCCACGGCGGTGTGGTGGCTGCTTGTGCTTGCCGTGGCGATCGCTGTCCTCGGCCCAATCGTCGGCACCTACTGGCTGCCGCCGGTGGCAGAGGCGGTGCCGATCCTCGGCGGCGGACTCCTGCTGCGCCGGCGCGAACTGCTCGCGCTCCTTGTGGTCGCGATGCTGGGGATCGTCTACGACGAGCTGATAGTCGGCTGGCACGTTTTGAAGGCCGGCCAGTTCGTTGTCGTCGGGGCCGTTGCCATTTTCGCCTACCGTCTGGCCCGCACCCGGGAGACCCTCGGCGTGCAGGGTCTGCGCGGCGAATCGATGTTGCTGGAGTTGCGTGACCGGTTGCGCGCGCAGGGCGAAATGCCGGTGCTGCCCAAGGGCTGGCAGCACGAGATCGTCCTGCGCTCTGCCGGTGCCGGTTCCTTCGGCGGCGACTTCCTCGTTGCGTCGCGCACCGGTCAGGGTGCCGTTCTCGAAGTCGTGCTCGTCGACGTCTCGGGCAAGGGCATCGATGCCGGCACCCGGGCGTTGCTGCTCTCCGGTGCGCTAGGGGGTCTGCTCGGTGCGGTGCCACCCGAGCGGTTCTTGCCTGCAGCCAACGACTATCTGCTCCGCCAGGGGTGGAGCGAAGGGTTCGCAACCGCCGTCCATCTTGTTGTTGACTTGAGCACCGGCAATTACGTCGTTGAGTCCGCTGGACATCCGCCGGCCGTGCATTTTGTGAAGGGCAGCGGTACGTGGCGCCTCATCGACAGTGAAGGCACCGTGCTCGGTGTACTGGCAGAAGCG
>DASRZB010000161.1:0-2669 GCA_035653855.1 Acidothermaceae bacterium
ACACCAGGGTCACCTCTGCGTGGCGGCTGCGCGTCAACGATGCGGCGCCGCAGGAACTCACGGTCCAACACAGCGACCCGTACACGGCCGCGTTCTACCTGCTGGTTCCTCCCTTGGATGCGCACAGCGACAGTTCGATCCTCATCGTCCGACGCCGCTACATCGGCGAGGGCATGCGCGAAGAGATCACGCTCAAGAACCTCACGCACCAGCCCGTGCAGTGCGTCGTCCAGCTGGAGGTAGCCGCCGACTTCGCCGACCTGTTCGAGGTCAAGGAAGGCCGCGCCCAGCCGGTGACCGACACGCACACGGAAGTCACCGGCCAGACGTTACGCATCTGCAGGACGAGGGGCGCACACGAGCAGAGCCTGCTGGTCGCAGCCGACGGCGATCCGCAGCTCAGCGACGAAGCGCTGTGCTGGGAAGTGGCGCTGCCTCCGCGTGGGGAATGGGCCACCGTCATCGAGGCGGTTCCGGCGATCGACGGCGTGCCGCTGGCTCTGCACCACCCACGAGGCCAGGCGGTCGAGCACGCCGAGCCCGCCCGCCGACTGCGGGAATGGCGGCGCACCAACCCGCAGGTGCACACTGCGGACCGCGATCTCGCCGCCACGTTGCAGCAGAGCGTCGAAGATCTCGGCGCACTGCGGATCTTCGACCCCGAGCACCCAGAGCGTGTCGTGGTCGCGGCCGGAGCCCCCTGGTTCATGGCACTGTTCGGCCGCGACTCGCTGCTCACCTCGTGGATGCTGCTACCACTGGACAGCAGCCTCGCCGTCGGCACTCTTCAGACGCTCGCCGACCACCAAGGACGTCGTAGCGACCCGATCTCCGAGGAGGAACCTGGCCGGATCCTGCACGAGATCCGTTTCGGGCCTACGACCGACTTCGCGCTGGGCGGCCGCAGCGTCTACTACGGAACCGCTGACGCGACCGCGCTGTTCGTCATGCTGCTCGGCGAGCTTCAACGCTGGGGCGGCCAGCAGGAGGCTGTCCAGGCACTGCTGCCGCATGCAGATCGGGCATTGGACTGGATCGAACGCTACGGGGATATCGACGGCGACGGCTTCGTCGAGTACCAGCGCAAGTCGCCGAATGGGCTGATCAACCAGGGCTGGAAAGACTCCTGGGATGGGATCAGCTTTGCCGACGGACACCTCGCCGAGGCGCCCATCGCGCTCGCCGAGGTCCAAGCCTACTGCTACGCGGCCTACCGGGCGCGAGCACACTTCGCCACGACCACGAAGGATCGCACGCACTGGCTGGACAAAGCAGAACACTTGAAGCGACGCTTCAACGACGCATTCTGGTTGCCCTCACAAGGCTGGTTCGCCGTGGGTCTCGACCGAGACAAGCAACCCATCGACTCTCTCACCTCCAACATCGGGCACTGCCTGTGGACCGGGATCGTCGACGACGACAAGGCCACCTCGGTCGCCGAGCACCTACTCTCACCAGAGATGTTCACCGGCTGGGGCATCCGGACGCTGTCTGCGGCGTCGGTTCGCTTCAACCCGACCAGCTACCACAACGGCTCGGTGTGGCCGCACGACAACGCGATCTGCGCTGCCGGGCTGATGCGCTACGGCTTCGTGAACCACGCGCAGGCAGTCATCACCGGCCTGTTCGACGCAGCCCGTCATTTCGAACACCGATTGCCCGAACTGTTTTGCGGGTTCGACCGCACGGAGTTCTCGGTCCCGGTTCCTTTTTCGACGTCATGCTCGCCACAAGCCTGGGCGGCCGCTGCCCCGCTCCTACTGCTCCGCGCAATGCTGCGCTTCGACCCGGAGCTGCCCATCGGCCAACTCTGGTGCGCACCGGAAATACCAGAACGCTACCTGCCATTGACTGTCACCGGCCTGCACGTCGGCAATTTGACTGTCGACGTCGACGTTCAAAAGGCACCGTCGAATCAGAAGGCACCGTGGAATCTGACCGGCCTAGCCGGTACCGGCGTCGAACTGTTCTCCCCACCGTCGCGGTGACAAACGGCGGTGATGTATCGACCAGCGAAGCGGGCGAGGGACGTGAACTCCCAAGAACCCATGCTCTCGACCATTCATCCCTATCGCTCCGTGCCGCATTTCCAAGCTCAGCCCTCGGTGCACGTCGCGGAGCCGGCGATACGCACGAGGAGGTGTGGGCAGGACCGGTTCCCGCGCCATCGCGGAGTTAGTTCCCCGTGCTGCCGAGTTCGCCTGGCGCCTACGAAGCCCACCGACACCCGGTGATGGGCAAGGCGGACGAACTGGCTCGCTTACGCCTCACGATGCACGCCGGGCACCTACATTCTCGTCCCGTGACGTCGGAGGGCCGGTTACGTGGCGGGTTCTGGCAGGTCGCGGGTCGTCGTGCGGCTGATCGCTATGGTGCGGATTTGTGTGAGGGTAGCGTCGAGGATGTTGATGGCGTCTTCGAGCCGATCGGCAATGCGTGGGTCGGTGTTGATCCCGAGCGCGCTGTGCAGGGCAAGCCCGGCGGAGAAGATGCCTCGCACGGTCGTATCGGCGATGACGTCGAGTTGGCGGCGGTTATTCTCGGCGATCTTGCGGTCAGTTTCGTCGCGGGTGACCTTGACGAACCCGTGAAGCTCACCGCCAGCGTCGAACACGGCCGTGATGACCGCGTTCGCCCAAAACTGCGCGCCGTCTTTACGGACCCGCCAG
>DASRZB010000162.1:0-7645 GCA_035653855.1 Acidothermaceae bacterium
GCAGTGTTCGATCTGTTCTGGCCGGCGAAACGTCTCGCGGAGCTCGACGATGCATGCTTCAACGAATACGTACACGGACTTCATGAAGCCGATTGGCAGGGTGACGAACGCGAAGTACGCCTCGGTGTCGTGGCATCGTGCGTGAAGTACGCATGGCTGCTGCCGCGACTTCTCGAAAGCGCTGCCGCCTCGAGTCATCAGGCCTATCACCAAATCGCCGATAGCGAGTATCTCTACCAACAACGCGGCGCGGCTTTGATGCACCTCGTGACCTGGTGCGACGAAGCGCTCCAGCTCGCGACCGACTGACGCCCGCACTGTGTCGGGTACTGAACCAGTAGATGACGGCCGCGACACCACGGATCGCGACGCTGAGCTGCACCTGCACGATCCAGGCGAAACATCAGCCCCCGGTCGGAACTCCACGCGAGACCTACGACTCAAGTAGGAGTGCCCGAGGTTTCGCCGCTCGAGGAGCCTAGCTATCGCGGCTGCTACCACAGTTCGGTCAGGAATCGAGAAGCCGCAGGACGTCGCGCAGCCTAGCCTTTGGCCGAAGGCTGGCAACCAGCAAAGGCCCCCAGCGGAAGGAAGCACGAACGTGCCCACGAAGATTGCGAAGAGCGAACCCGACGGATTCAGCGCCGAAGAACGGGCCGCGATGAAGGAACGCGCCGCCGAGCTGCGGGCCGAGGGCAGGCAGGGTGCCAAGAAGGCGGACGGTTTGCAGGAACTTCTCGCGAAGATCGCGGAGATGGCACCAAATGATCGTGCGCTGGCCGAGCGAGTGCACGTAACGGTGACCGCGAATGCGCCCGAGCTATCGCCCAAGACGTGGTACGGGATGCCTGCTTACGCGAACGCGGATGGCAAGGTGGTCGTCTTCTTCCAGGATGCGGGCAAGTTCAAGTACCGGTACTCAACCCTCGGCTTCCAAGAGGCCGCGACGCTCGACGACGGAGACTTGTGGCCGGTGTCGTACGCGCTGATGAATTGGACTCCGGCGGTAGAAAAGAAGGTCGCTGCGCTGGTCAAGGCAGCGACCTCCTGACGTTGCGCGGCGATGAGTTTCGCTGTCGTGTCACGTCTGTATCTACACAAGCCGGGCGCTGATGGCAGCCGGTCTGGTCGACCAGCCCACTCTGCACACCTGAGTAAGCCACGCCAGCACGCGGGGGTGCATGCGACTATGTGCCGGTGAAGGTAGGCGGGGTGTTTGTCGGAAACCGCGCACTGCTCCGCGCGCAGCTGTCGTTCGGAGCCGCATTCACCGCGGAATGGTCGTTCTCGGTCGCCATCGGCCTGGTTGCCTTCGCGCACGGAGGCGCCATTGCGGTCGGCCTGGTTGGGCTGGTTCGACTTGTACCCGCGGCGCTTCTCGCGCCAGTCATTTCCGTCTATGCCGACCGCGTGCCGCGCGAACGCGTGCTGTTCGCCTCAAGTGCCGTACGAGGTGTCGCGACGCTGGCAGCAGCGCTCGTTCTCGCCGCGGATGGCCCGGTTCTTGTGGCGTACGCGCTGGCCGTTGCGTCCACGATCGCCTTCACGCCGTACCGGGCGAGCCACTCGGCCCTGGTGCCATCGCTGTGCCGAAGCCCCGACGAGCTGACCTCAGTCAACGTCGTCCGGGGCGCGCTGGACTCCCTCAGCGTCATCCTCGGCCCTGTGGTTGCGGCGTTGCTGCTAGCGGTGTGGAGCATCCCCGCGGTCTTCGTGTTCGCGGGCGTATGCGCGTTGATTTCTGCTGGTCTGGTCGTGCGGCTGAGCTACGAGAGCATCCCGCTTTCGGCGACAGGGCGAAGGCACATCTGGGCCGAGATCCACGATGGGCTCGCCGCCGTCGCCTCACACGCCGGGGTGCGCGTGGTCGTGGGATTCGTCGTGTTGCAGGCCGCGATCCGTGGCGCATTCAGCGTCTTTATCGTCGTCGTGGCGATCAACACGCTCCACGGCAACCAGTCGAGCGTCGGGCTGCTTCAAGGTGCAGTGGGTATCGGCGCACTGCTCGGCAGTATCGCGTGCACGCTGCTCATAGGTAGTCGCGCGATGACGCGATGGCTTGGCGTCGCGATCGTCTTGTGGGGAGCGCCTATAGCGCTGATTGGTCTGCTGCCCAACCACGTTGTCGCGCTTGTCGCGGCCGCGGTCATCGGCATCGGCAACGCCCTGGTCGACGTCACCGCGTTCACCCTCATCGCCCGTATGGTTCCCAACCTCGTCCTGGCTCGTGTGTTCGGGGTACTCGAGAGCGTCGGCGCGCTGGCCGTCGGTGTCGGGTTCATAGTGGCGCCCCTTCTGATTGGGCTGCTCGGTACCAAGGGCGCCTTGCTGACGGTCGGCGCCCTCGCCCCGGTCGTGTGTCTGCTCTGGTGGCGGCGGCTCACGACAATCGACGCCTCGGTCGCCGTCCGGACCGACGACATCATGTTGCTTCGCAAGATCCCGATGCTTCGACCGCTGCCGGTGCCTGTCATCGAGCAACTCGCTCACGGCGTCCAGCGGACCGAGCTACGCCCAGGCGAGGCGGTGTTCGAAGCAGGCGACGCCGGCGACAGCTTCTACGTCGTCGCTCGCGGCACCGTAGACGTGCTCGACGGCGACCAGTTCGTACGCGCCATGGAACACGGTCAAGGCTTCGGCGAAATCGCGCTCCTGGGCGACACGGCGCGGACGATGACGGTGCGAGCGGTCGACGATGTCGAGCTCTACGGCATCAGTCGCAGCGACTTCCTGACGGCGATCACCAGCATCCACGATGCCCGCGCAGCAGCCGAGGCCACGAAGTCGGCCCACGTAGCCCACGCGCCAGGGACGTCTTTGCGGGACTCCGGCACCAATTAGGCCAGGCGGCCCGGTCGCGGTGGCGCTCTCAGTCAGTCGAGGTGGGTTTCCATCAGTTGACGGCCGGCCTCTGTGATCGAACCTGACAGCGATGGATACACCGAGAAGCTCTGCGCGATCTGATCGACCGTCAAGCCGAGCTGAACTCCCATCGTGACAGGCAGAATCAGCTCGCTTGCCTTCGGCGCAACCACGACCCCACCCAACACAACGCCTGTCCCCGGCCGAGCAAACAACTTCACGAATCCGTCGGTCACGCCGGCCATCTTGGCGCGCGCGTTCCGGGCGAGCGGCAACTTCACGGATCGCGCCTCGACCGACCCAGCATCGACCGCGCTTTGCGAGATTCCCACTGCCGCGATCTCAGGATCGGTGAACACGTTCGCCGCAACCATCGACAGCCGCAGCGGCCGCACGGCTTCACCGAGTGCGTGCCACATCGCGATGCGTCCCTGCATCGCGGCGACTGACGCGAGCATCAGCAACCCTGTGCAGTCGCCGGCCGCATAAACGCCCGTAGCAGACGTGCGAGACACCCTGTCGACCTCGACATAGCCGGACGCCGATACGCGCACGCCTGCGTCGTCAAGACCGAGGTCAGCGGTGTTCGGCACCGACCCCACCGCCATCAGGCAATGCGAACCCGAAACGACAGAACCGTCGGCCAACGAAACGAGGACACCGTCCGCCGTCCGCGTGACTGCTGTAGCGCGCGCGTTGTTCACGACGGTCATGCCACGACGGCGAAAAACCGACTCGACGACGGCTGCGGCATCCGCGTCCTCACCAGGCAGCACCCGGTCGCGCGACGACACGAGCGTTACTTGCGATCCGAGCGCCTGATACGCGCCGGCGAACTCCGCACCCGTGACGCCTGATCCGACGACGATGAGTTCCTCGGGAAATGCATCGAGGTCATAGATCTGGTGCCAGGTGAGAATCCGTTCCCCGTCGGGGACAGCGGTTGGCAACACGCGAGGATGCGCACCGGTCGCCAGCAACACGACGTCCGCGTCGAGCTCTTGAACACCGTCGTCCGTGCTCACCACGACCCGGTGGCCGGCGACCGCTGATGCCTCGAGCCGGGCTGATCCGGCGACGACGTGGACGCTCTCGCCCGCGAGCCGCACCGCGATGTCATCCGACTGCGCCTTCGCCAGGCTCCGGACCCGGGCATTGACCTGGGTGGCGTCCGCGCTGATCTTCCCTGCATCGTGGTCGGTACCGCCGTCGAAGCGGACGCCGAGGCGTGGCGATAGTGCGAGGGCAGTCATGGCCTCGGCCGTGGCGATGAGCGTCTTGGACGGCACGCAGTCGGTGAGCACGCACGCGCCGCCGACGCCGGTGCGTTCGACGATGGTGACTTCGGCGCCGAGTTGCGCCGCAACCAGCGCTGCCTCGTAACCGCCGGGGCCGCTCCCGATAATGGCGATGCGCGTCACGTGCCGCATTCTGTCGTAACCGTCTAACCTTCGGTGCGTGGCCCTCTACGCCGCCTACGGCAGCAACCTCGATCCCGAGCAGATGCTCACGCGGGCACCGCATTCCCCAGCGCAGGGAACCGGGTGGCTGCAGGGCTGGCGATTGACGTTCGGAGGCGAGGAATTGAGCTTCGAAGGAGCGCTCGCCACTGTCGTCGAAGACCCCGACAGCCAGGTGTTCGTGATGCTCTACGACGTCCCATCCTTCGACGAGCCTGAACTCGACCGCTGGGAGGGCAACGCGCTCGGCCTTTACGACAAAATCCGGGTGCGGGTCGCGACCCTCGAAGGCGACCTGACCGCGTGGCTCTACGTCCTCAACGGCTACGAGGGCGGCCTGCCTTCTGCGCGTTACCTCGGTATGGTCGCCGATGCGGCAGAGACGGCCGGAGCGCCGGCCGACTACGTGAACGAATTGCGGCTGCGGCCGTGCAGATCGGTGGGCGACACTTCGGTGGACGACGACCTGGCGGGCGATGCATGAGCACCCTCACCACTGTTGAAGCTGCGGCACAGGCCGCGGCACGGTTGGCCGAACTGACCGGCGTCGAGCGACATGACGTCGCGATCGTGCTCGGCTCCGGCTGGGTGCCGGCCGCCGACGCGATTGGGACGCCGACACACGACATCGCGGTGACCGACCTTCCCGGGTTCGCGCCGCCAGCGGTGCTCGGTCATGCCGGCCGGATCCGCTCGATCGATTCGAATGGCCGCCGCGTGCTGGTGTTCCTCGGTCGCACCCACCTATACGAGGGCCGTGGCGTCGACGCAGTGGTGCACGGCGTGCGGACAGCGGCACAGGCTGGCTGCCGAGTCATCGTGTTGACCAATGGGTGCGGCGGACTGCGCGCCGATTACGTTCCCGGCCAGCCGGTGCTGATCGCCGATCATCTGAACCTCACCGCGACGTCGCCATTGCAGGGCGCAACTTTCGTTGATCTGACCGATCTCTACAGCAGTCGGCTGCGCACGGTCGCGCGCGAGGTCGACCCGACGCTGACCGAGGGCGTCTACGCCCAACTGCCTGGGCCGCACTACGAAACTCCGGCCGAGATCAAGATGCTGCGGGTGCTCGGGGCCGACCTTGTCGGCATGTCGACCACACTCGAAGCGATCGCCGCACGCGACGCGGGTGCCGAGGTGCTCGGCATCTCGTTGGTCACCAACCTCGCCGCGGGCATGACCGGCGAACCGCTCGACCACCTCGAGGTTCTCGCCGCGGGCAACGCGTCAGCCGCACGCATGGGCGCGCTACTCGCACAGGTCGTGTCGCGACTGTGAACTACGAGGCTGCTGCCCGCACATGGCTGGCCGAAGACCCAGATTCCGATACGCGCGCCGAGTTGTCGGCACTGCTTGATTCGCGGGACGCCGAGGGGCTGGCCGATCGGTTCGCGACCCGTTTGCAATTCGGTACGGCAGGGTTGCGCGGTGCACTTGGTGCGGGGCCTAACCGGATGAACCGTGCGGTCGTCATCCGCGCAGCCGCTGGGCTAGCGGCGTACTTGCTCGACACGGGCGGCACATCGGTGGTCGTCGGCTACGACGCGCGACACAAGTCCGACGTGTTCGCGTGGGACACCGCGGCCGTCATGGCCGGATTCGGAATCAGCGCTTCGGTGCTGCCACGACCGCTGCCGACGCCGGTGCTGGCGTTCGCGATCCGCCATCTCGGCGTCTCGGCCGGCGTCATGGTCACTGCGTCGCACAACCCGCCGCAGGACAACGGCTACAAGGTCTACCTCAGTGACGGCGGGCAGATCGTCCCTCCTGCGGACGCCGATATCTCGCGGCACATCGACGAAGTCGGCGCGCTGGCCGACGTCCCGCGAAGCGATTCTTGGCACTTGCTCGACGACGCGGTGCTCGACGCCTACATCGATGGCATCACGTCGATGCCATTGCTCGCGGCGTTGCCGCATCGCGACGTGCGGATCGCGTACACGCCGCTGCACGGAGTCGGTCGAGACGTTGTGCTTGCTGCGTTTGCGCGCGCGGGCTTCATGTCGCTGTCCGTCGTCGCGGAGCAAGCTGCACCCGACCCGGACTTTCCGACCGTCGCGTTTCCGAATCCCGAAGAGCCAGGTGCGATCGACTTGGCGCTCGCACTGGCGCGCTCAACCGGTGCGGACCTCGTTCTTGCCAATGACCCGGACGCCGACCGGTGCGCCGCCGCGATTCCCGATTCCGCCGTTGCCGGCGGCTGGCGGATGCTGCGCGGTGACGAGGTCGGTGTGCTGCTAGCCGATTTCCTCCTGTCGCAAGGGGTTTCTGGTCGATATGCGACGTCGATCGTGTCGTCGTCGTTGCTGTCTGAGATGGCTGCCCGGCACGAGATGGCGTACTCCGAAACGCTGACCGGCTTCAAGTGGATCGTTCATGCACATCCGGACCTCGTGTATGGGTACGAAGAGGCGCTCGGCTATTGCGTTGCGCCGTACTTGACCCGCGACAAGGACGGCATCAGCGCCGCGTTGCTTGTCGCTCTGTTGGCCGCTTCTTTACGGGCGTCTGGGTCGTCACTGGTTTCGCGTCTTGACGAGCTGGCGCGCGAGTACGGGTTGCACGCGACCGACCAGGTGTCGGTTCGGGTTTCCGACCTCGCGCTCATCGACGCCGCAGTTGACCGACTACGCGCTGCTCCGCCGTCCACTCTGGGGGGTCTGCCGGTGATCGGCGTCGACGACCTTTCGGTCGGTGCAGGCGGCCTGCCACCGACGGACGGGCTGCGCTATTGGCTCGACGGTGCTTCGCGGGGCTGCGGACAGGGGCGCGTTGTGGTGCGGCCGAGTGGCACAGAGCCGAAGCTGAAGTGCTACTTGGAGCTCGTAGTTTCCGTTGATGGTCCGATCGACGATGCGCGGATGTTGGCGCACGAGGTGCTGCAAGACATCGGCCTGAACGTGCGATCCGCACTCGGCCTCGACTGACCGCGCTACCCGAACGTCACCGTGGTTCCAGAATCGGCTGCTAAGTAGAGGGCTTCGACTGCCTTCGCTTGGCCTTCGGCATCGGCCCGGCCGAGCAGCTGGTTCGGCTCGCCTCGAACGGCCCTGCCGAACTCCTCGAGTTCGAGTTGGTAGGGATTCGCCGGCTCGATTTCCGTTCGCACCGGGTCTGCGCCGCGCATCGTGACGGTGAGCGCAGGATGCGTGCCGTGCCAGGGGTCGGACACCTCGACGCGTCCTTCCGTGCCGACCACTTCGAGATAGCTCCGGTCCGCCACATGGAACGCGCTGTCGAAGTGAGCAAGGACGTCGTCGCCGAACCGCAGGGTCGCCGCGAAGCTGACGTCGACTCCGGTGGCGCCCGTTACTTGCTGG
>DASRZB010000163.1:0-15024 GCA_035653855.1 Acidothermaceae bacterium
GCGAGATCGGCCACCAGTAGTTCACGGTCTTCGTCCTCGAAGACGTCTTTCGCGGCTTCAACACCGCGTTGCTGCCATCGCAGAGCTTCGTCCGTGTCGCCGGCAACAGCGTGTGCTCGAGCGAGTGCCTCGTAACAGAACGCGAGATCGAACTCGACGATGCCATTCGCCTCACACACGACCATCGTCACGCGCACCTTGCGAGTGCGCAGGTCGACAACGCTGACGTTGTCTTCCTGGGAGTTCGAGACATACGCCGTCGAGGCGTCTTTGCTGACCGTTAGAACCGCAGCCAACTCAGTAGCGGTAGGAGTCCGCCTTGTACGGGCCTTCGATCGGGACGCCGAGGTAGCCGGCCTGCGCTGGCGTGAGTTGGGTGAGCCGCACACCAAGCGCCGACAGGTGCAAGCGAGCAACGGCCTCGTCGAGGTGTTTGGGCAGCACGTACACGCCGACCGGGTACTGCGCGGTCTTCGTGTACAGCTCGATCTGCGCGAGTACCTGGTTGGTGAATGAGTTGCTCATGACGAAGCTCGGGTGTCCGGTGGCGTTGCCGAGGTTCAGCAACCGGCCTTCCGACAGCACGATGATTGCGTGCCCGTCGGCGAACATCCACTCGTCGACCTGCGGCTTGATGTTGATGCGCTTCACATCGGGCAACTTCGCAAGGCCGGCCATGTCGATCTCGTTGTCGAAGTGACCGATGTTGCCGACGATCGCCTGGTGCTTCATGCGCGACATCTGGTCGGCGGTGATGACGTTGAGGCATCCGGTCGCGGTGACGAAGATGTCCGCCGTCGACACGACGTCGTCGAGCGTGGCGACCTGGTAGCCGTCCATCGCTGCCTGCAATGCGCAGATCGGATCGACCTCGGTGATGATGACCCGCGCACCCTGGCCGCGCAGTGACTCCGCGCAACCCTTGCCCACGTCGCCGTAACCGCAGACCACCGCAACCTTGCCGCCGATCAGCACGTCGGTCGCGCGATTGATGCCGTCGATGAGTGAGTGCCGGCAGCCGTACTTGTTGTCGAACTTCGACTTGGTCACCGAGTCGTTCACGTTGATCGCCGGGAACAGCAGCGAGCCAGCCTCCTGCATCTGGTACAGGCGATGCACGCCGGTCGTGGTCTCCTCGGTCACGCCCTTGAGACCCGAAGCAATCGCGGTCCACCGTCGTGGGTCTTCGACGAGCGAGCGCTGCAGAACCCGCAGCACGACCTCGAATTCCTCGGACTCGGCCGTTGACGGGTCGGGTACCTCACCGGCCTTCTCGAACTCGACACCCTTGTGCACGAGCAACGTCGCGTCGCCGCCGTCGTCCAAAATCATGTTCGGGCCGTCACCCTCAGGCCACAACAGCACCTGCTCGGTGCACCACCAGTACTCCTCGAGCGACTCGCCCTTCCAGGCGAACACCGGCACGCCAGCCGGCGCGTCGACGGTGCCCGTCGGACCGACCGCGATCGCGGCAGCCGCGTGGTCTTGGGTCGAGAAGATGTTGCAGCTTGCCCAACGCACCTGCGCGCCTAGAGCCACCAGCGTTTCAATCAGGACGGCGGTTTGCACTGTCATGTGCAGCGAGCCGGTGATGCGTGCGCCGGTAAGCGGCTTGCTCTCGCCGTACTGAGCTCGCATCGCCATGAGGCCCGGCATCTCGTTCTCGGCGAGAGAGATCTCCTTGCGTCCGAAGGCGGCCAGCCCAAGATCGGCGACCTTGAAGTCGAACGTCATGAAACATCTCCCTGTTCGTCGGTGTCGTGTTCTGCTGGGTCGGTAGCCCCAGGGTCCGCGACTGTGGTGTCAACCGTGGTGTCGGTTGTGCTGCCAAGGATAGACGTTCCGCGCGCCAGGTCCGGCTCGAGGTAGATGACACGCGCAATGCTGACCGCGGCCCGCACCCGGCGCTCGGCTGCATCGATGCCTCGAGCGACCTCCGCCGCAGTGTCGTCGTGGGCTACCGCGATCTTGGCGGCGACGAGCAGTTCGTCCGGTGCGAGATGCAAGGTGCGCATGTGAATCACCGACTCGACCTCAGGACCGGCCGTCAGCGCCTCGATGATGCGCTGCTGCACCTCAGGCGTCGCGGCTTCGCCGATCAGCAGGCTCTTCGTCTCGATCGACAACACGATCGCCACCGTCACCAGCAGCGCCCCGATGGCCACGGTGCCGACGCCGTCCCATCGCGCATTGTGCGTGACCACAGAGAGAACCACGCCAGCCAAAGCGAAGGTAAGACCGAACAGTGCCGCCGTGTCTTCGAGCAGGACGACAGGGAGCTCCGGATTCTTCGTCCGGCGCACGAAGCTCACCCATGACTGATCGCCCTTGATCTTGCTCGACTCAGCAACTGCCGTGTGGAACGAGAACGACTCCAAGCAGACCGCGACCGCGAGCACGATGACGGCGACGATCGCAGTGTCCAAGTGATGCGGGTGCCTGATCTTGTCGATGCCTTCGACCAGCGCGAAGAGGCCGCCGACACTGAACAACACGAGGGACACGATGAATGCGTAGAAGTAGCGTTCCGATCCGTAGCCGAACGGGTGCGCGTTGTCGCGCTCCTTACGTGCGCGGCGGCCGCCGAGCAGCAGCAGGCCCTGGTTGCCGGTGTCGGCAACGGAATGCACGGCCTCGGCCAGCATCGACGACGACCCGGTGAACGCGAACGCGACGAACTTGGTCACCGCGATCCCGAGGTTGGCAGCGAGGGCCGCAACGACGGCGCGCGAGCCGCCTGACGTACTCATCCCTCGCGATTTCGGCGGCTTGAATCGATCCGTTCCTTCATCTCCAACACGGACCGCGTCGGCGAGGGATCGATCCCCAACCCGAGAGCCAGATACACGCTCGCGAAGTCGCCGAACGCGATCAGCTGCGCAAGTCGTTCGAACGGCAGCCCGTTGTCGGCGGCCACCTGGCTCGTGCGCACGCCGCGCTCGCCTGCGAGGTATTCCGCAGCCCGCCGAAGACCGGCGTCGGTCTCGGTCTCACTGTCCGGAGCGTCACGCATCAACACGACGCGCAGTGGCATCGTCCTTGGCGACTCGTCGTCGAACGGATCGCGAAACACATCCTCAGGTGTCGTCGTCGCGAACAATCCGTCGAACAACGCGACCGTGCCGTGCGCAGCCTCCTGCAGCCCGCCGTCCAACGCAGGGTATTTCGCGTTGGCGTGCAGCTGGCGCGCAAAACGCTTGGCCGCCACCCGGCACAACCCGCCCGCACCCCAGATCACCGGCAGCGAGCCGGCGATGTCGATCGCCAACCGCTTGGCCGGATTCACGAACGACTCACTACTCGGCCGGCACGCCTCCGCGGTCGCATCGAGCCGGTCCGCCGCAAGTGCCATCTCGTCCGCGGACACCGCTGCAATGCCGAGCGCATCGGCGACCGCGAGCAACGGAATGGCCAGTGACCACAGGCTGGTGCGGGTGTGCCGGTCGGCCTTGTCGACCGCAAGCGTCAAACCACGAACACGATCACCGAGGACGTCGAGGGGCGAGCGTGGTGCCGCGATCGTGACGACGCGGCAACCGCGCCGACCGGCCTCGGTCACGGCGTCAAGAGTCGGCCGCGCAGTGCCCGAACGTGACACCGCAATCACCAGGTCGAGCGGACCCACCCAGCGCGGCAACGTCGGGCCGGACGCCTCGATCAGCGGCAGCGAGATGTCGTCGGCAACCAGCGCCCGCAACACCTCACATGCGGCGGCGCTGGACCCAACGGCTGACAGCACCACCGCACGCGGCCGCTCGTCGGCCAGCGACTCGACGTCCGCCTCTTCGACGAGGGTCGAGGCCTCCCTGACCTGGGCACCCGAACCCGCGATCGTGCGAAGCATGCCCGCCACATCTGCCGCGGCGAGCGCGTCAGGATCATCGAGCAGGCGCTCGTCGAGCTCGACGGACATCAGCCGGCAACCGGCAGGATCCGTGCCTCGTCGATCAGCAGAACCGGAATGTCGCCCCGTACCGGATATGCGCGGCGACACTGCGTATTAGTGCAGACCAGCTCTTCGGGGTCCGCATCTTTGGGAGCATCGGGCAGCCGTTCGATCGTGAGCGGCGAATGGCACGCCGGACACGCCAGGATCTCCAGCAGCGACGGTTCGAGGTTCATAGCGGTCTCTCCCTGTCAGCCGCGGATAAGTGCGAGGACCTCGTCGCGCACCCGGTCGAGCGTCGCCTGGTCGTCGGCCTCGACGTTCAAGCGCAGCAACGGCTCGGTGTTCGAGGCACGCAGGTTGAACCACCACGTCGGGGTCGTGACGGTCATGCCGTCGAGGTCGTCGATCGTCGCCCCTGGCGCATCGATGTAGGCCGCCCGCACCTTCGCGCTCACCGCGGCCTGGTCGTGCACGGTCGAGTTGATCTCCCCCGACGCAACGTAGCGCGAATACTCCGCGAGGAACTCCGACAGTTTGGTGCCCGGAGGTGTTTCGCCGAGCGCCGCAAGCACGTGCAGTGCTGCCAGCATTCCTGAGTCAGCGCGCCAAAAGTCGCGGAAATAGAAGTGGCCGGAGTGCTCGCCACCGAACACCGCATTGGTCTCGCCCATGGTGGCCTTGATGAACGAGTGCCCGACGCGGCTACGCACCGGAACTCCGCCATGCTCGCGCACGATTTCCGCGACAGCCTTCGAGGTAATCAGGTTGTGGATGATCGCCGAGCCAGGGCTCTTCTTCAATTCGCGGACGGCGACCAGTGCGGTAATCACGGACGGCGACACGATCTGCCCACGCTCGTCAATGACGAAGCAGCGGTCGGCGTCGCCATCGAACGCGAGCCCGATATCAGCGTGCGTCTCGAGCACCCTCGCCTGCAGGTCGGCGGTGTTCGACGGATCGATCGGATTCGCTTCGTGGTTGGGGAAATTTCCGTCGAGCTCGAAGTACATCGGCACGACGTCGAGCGGCAGGTCTTTCAACACGATCGGCACGGTGTAGCCGCCCATGCCGTTGCCTGCGTCGACGACGACCTTCAGTGGTCGGATACCGCTGAGGTCGACGAGCTGCCGCAAGAAGACTGCGTAGTCCTCGACCAGTTCATGGGTCGTGATCGTGCCGGGCTTTCCGTCGTACGCAGGGATGCCGTTCTCGATCAGCCCGCGGATCTCTAAGAGGCCGGTCTCTTGCCCGACCGGTCGCGCGCCCGCGAGACACAGCTTGATGCCGTTGTACTTGGCCGGGTTGTGGCTGGCGGTCAGCATCACGCCAGGGATGTCGAGGCTCCCGGCCGCGAAATAGATCATGTCGGTGCTCGCAAGGCCGGCCATGATGACGTCGGTCCCCTGGCTGGCGGCGCCGTCGGCGACCGCCTGCGAGAGCGGACCCGACGACTCGCGCATGTCGTGCGCGATCACGATCCGCGGCGCCTTGGTGAAGATGGCGAACGCCGCGCCGACCGCGCGCGCGACTTCTTCGTCGAGTTCGTCGGGCACCACGCCACGGATGTCGTACGCCTTGACGATCTTGGAGAGGTCGCGCACTAGGCCTGCCTCAGTTTCGCCCGTCTGCCGCCAGAGCTCCGGCGGGCGCACAGGGAATGTGCGCGTGAGCGCAGCCTACCCAGCCAGTCATGATGAGGGCATGGCCTGGACCGCACCCAACCCACCTGAGCTTGCCGACGGGCCACTCGTCGGGGATGACCGGCCGATTCTCGAGGCCTACCTTGCGTGGCAGCGACACACGCTGCTGACCCTGTGCGCCGACCTCACGGGAGAGCAACTGACGAAGCGGGCCATCCCGCCGTCCAATCTGTCGTTGCTTGGCTTGGTACGTCACCTGGGGAAAGTGGAGCGCATCTGGTTGCGCCAGCGGGCCGCCGGCGAGGCGGTCGGCCCGATGTACGGGACGCCGGACGATGTCAGCGCGAAAGACGCCGACTTCAATGACCTCGACCCCGCACAAGCGCAAGCCGACTTCGACCGGTACTACGAGGAATGCAGGGTGGCGGATGCCGCGGTCGCGAACATGGGGTTCGACGACACGTTCACTGCCAAGGGAGAGACGTATTCGCTGCGGGTCGCCTACGTCCACCTGATTGCGGAGTACGCCCGCCACAACGGTCATGCCGACCTTCTGCGCGAACTGATCGACGGGACGACCGGACTGTAGACCGAGGCCTGCCGGTCTGCCCGTCAGTTCTGCGGGTCAGGCGATTTTGCGGGCCTTCGCGATGACGTGGTCGAAGCTCAGTTGCGCCCCGCCCTGAAGCCACCAACGGTTCTCGCAGTGGTGGCACGAGGCGAAGTGCACCCGCGAGCCATCCGTGAGCGTCATCGCGATCGATGTGACGCGCTCGCTGCCACAGATCCGGCACTTGGTGAGGTTGCGGGCCTCGACGTTCACCAGCGAGGCGGGCCCACTGAGTTCGGTGGACGCCTGGCGTGAGGTACGGAGGCTGGTCGCGGTCTTCGGCACGGGTGCTCCTACTGCTTCGGGTATTGCTTCGAGGATGACGATCGTTGCGCTGCCTTGAGGATGAGAGCTTCTTGATCACCCAAGTGGGCCATGTGGGTCGCAGCCGAATGGGTGACATACGCCCTATCGGCCTAACACCCGTCCGGACTTTAATAGCGGGCGATTCGGGCATAAACCGGACATTACTCCTGATGCTTGAGCGTGAAAGTGCGCAACCGTAGCCCCGCTCGCCCGCCGACTGAAGGAATTACGTCGCCAATTTCGAGAATTCGGTGCCGAATTCCTTCACTCGGCGACAGAAAAAGTGCCGGCGGGACGGCGAGTGGTTCAGGATGTCGGAGGCTGCAGGACGCGCAAATGCCCGCGGCGACCCTGACTCGGACCGCCGAGGTTGGCGCCGGCCGAACTGGTGCCGCCCGCGCTGCTCGAGATCGTCTCCACCGCGGGTCGTGCCGCCTCCCGGACGGCGTCGGCGAGCGCCTCAAGATCGTCCGCGGTCGGGCCGGCTGGCTCGGCGATCTCGAGCCGAACAACCTCCCAGCCGAGCGGGGCTGTGAGTCGCGCCGCATGCCTGGCGCACAGGTCGTAGCAGTGCGGCTCGGCGTAGGTCGCGAGCGGGCCGAGGACCGCGGTGGACTGCGCGTAGACGTACGTGAGCGTCGCAACCGCCGGCTGACCGCAGGCGGTCCGGGTGCATCGACGAAGAAGGCTCACGAGCGCGAAGGCTAGTAGGCGGGCGGGGGGTGCGGGGCCATCCACCCACAGATCGCGCAGCGTGTCGGGCACATTTCGCCTGCGCCTGTCATTTCAGGTGCACAGGCTCATCGGGCACAGTGTCATGTCATGCAACCCGACCACCGCCGCCGTGATCGGCGCGGCCGTGGGATCCGTGGCCCTTTTGCGCCCCAGGCCATCCCGATCACTCGCACCCGAGCGGCCGCCTTCGACGAGCTGGTGCTCGACGCGGTGGAGCACCTTGAGGTGCGCTGGGCGGACCAGCTGAACAAGATCCAGTTCGCGGTCGAGGACGTCCCACCCGCCGCCCTCCTCGGCCGCAGCACCATCGAACCCGTGCCCCTCGGCGCATGGTTTCCCGCGACCGGAAATCGGCCGGCTCAGGTGGTCATCTACCGGCGCCCGATCGAAGCACGATCCACGGGTCTCGAAGAGCTGGCCGAGCTCGTGCACGACGTCGTGGTCGAGAAGGTCGCCGAGTACCTCGGCCTTGACCCCGACGCGGTCGATCCGGGGTACGGCGAGGGCTGGGAGCCCGGCCCCGATCAGTAGCCCGGCACGATCAGCAGCCGGCCCGGTCAACGAACCGAACTACGGCAGCCCAGCCGCCGGATCGAACTGCACCGGTGGACGAAGCAAGGTGCGAGTCGGTGTCTGTAACACCAGTTCGGTGAGGTCGGTGCTGTCCTGCAGCGCCTCCGTCAGCGACCACGCCGCAAACAGTGCGCCGCCACCTTCGGGGATCACCACCACCCCAGGAGCCGGGTCTGTAGTCAACGACGCGATATCGAGCACCGTCGTCGTCCCGCCCGGCACTGTCATGTCATTGACGACCGGCGGCGAATCGGGCTGCGTCGGCAACACCACAACGCGAACCGGCGCGTCGTTGGCACCCGGCGCCGACAGCAGCAGCGTCGTGTCACGGCCCGCGGCGATCTCACCGCCCGCCACAACAGTCGGTCCCGACAACGGCAACGCCGCGCCAGTGAACGCGTAGTCCGACGCACCGGTTGCGTCGGGCGGCGAGGTCGAGATTCCACCTACCACGACCGGCTGCGTCGACGTCACCACAATCGCCGCCGCCGAACCCTGCAATACGGGGTCGAGGCTGATCTGGGACACAGCACCGGCAGCCACCGTGAGCGAGGTGAATTCGGTTGGCACGTAAGCGCCGTCCGACGTCACCGCCGTCAGTGAATACGTCGCGTCGAGGGTCCCCGGGTTGCCGACAACCAGTTGACGCGAGCCGGCGTCGCCGAGGATCCCCGGCACCGTCTGCGTGGTCGCAGGTGCCGTGGTCCGAGGCAGCCAGTCGACGCCCAGCGGGATCGAGCCGTTCTCGGCATCGGCCCGCAGTGCCGGGACGACGCGGCCCGCCGTCGCAGTGACGTGCACGACCGCCACGGGTAGCCCCGGGTCGATCTGATCGAGCGCAACGACGACCTGCGTCTGCGCAGCAACGACGATGCCTTGGCGCACGGTCGGCTCGCCGCCGTCGCCGCCCCAGATTGACACGTTGACGCTCGCCTGCACGCTGTCGACATTGCTGAGCAAGAGCGTCGCGTGCGCACCGACGTTGCTCGAAAAGCCAGCGAACCACGCGTCGGTCGTCGGACCGTCGCACTGCACGGCCGACGCCTGCGGCACTGTGCCGACCATCGCGCGGGTGAACTGCACGGCACTTAAGGTGTCCGTCAAGGAGCCGCTGACCGATATCTGCGTCGGCGTCAACGCGACCGGTCCGTCAACGACCCACGCGTGATCAGGCTGGATAGCAACGGGCGCCGCCGATGTACCAGCCCCAAGTGCCTGAGTTGTCAGATGCGAGTCGGCAGAATCCGTGGCGCCCGCGTCCGCATAGGCGATCCTCGCCGCGCCAAGAGACGTGGCGCCACTCGCCAACGCGCCACCGGCCACCGGGCCGGTTCCCGCACCGCCCGCTTGCGGGCACACCAAGTTCGCCTCGTGCACCGCGATGACCGACGACAGCGACGCCGCCGATCCGTGCGGAGTCGGTGCGACGACGGCCGCTACCCACGTGACAGCGACAACCAATGCGACCACGGGGACGGCGGCCAGCCGGGGATCGAGTCTCATGCGTGCGCCACCTCGGCCGGAGGTCCCGTCACCGGATCGGCGACGTCGCTGCGCACCGGACGCCCCGAGCGCCGTTGTTCACCGGCCCGGCCGCCGGCCGGGATCGCACCGAGCAGCGCAACAAGCAGCACCACGAGTTCGAACAGCAGCCAATCGGCGCGTCGATCCGGCGAGCGGAACACCACGACGTCCGCCGCTGTCGTCGGCAAAGTGAACGCCTGCATACCGTCCAATGTCGTTGACGGAAGCGGGGTACCCGGCTGCGCCGCGGCCTGACCCGCGCCAACCTCGCCGAGTTGACCGGCAGTGGCGACGGCGCCCACCGCTCCGATCGGACCTGGCGCGGCTACTGCCTTCGCCTGCCACGCTGACGACGGTGCCTCGGTGAGGACCAACACCCGCGAACCCAGCGAGAAGGGGATCTGCAATGCCGGTGCGTGCCGACCGACGCCGACCGGATCGCCCGGCAGTTGCCAGTCGTCGTCCCCAGTAGCGGCGATCGCAATGCGGCCGGCATTGGCCTGCACTTCCCAGACCCGCCATCCGCCGCTCGTGTTCTGCGGCAACACCCCGCCGCCCGCGGCGATCCTGGCGCCGAGCCCCGCATCAGCCGACTCGGGCACCAAGACGTAGCGGATCCCGGCGTGCGAAAGCTCCGTGGCCGCGCGTTGACCGATACCAGCAGAGAGATCGGCGACCGCCGCGCCGACGACGGCGACTTGGCCAGGGTCCGGCAGCAGGTCGGCGTCGCCGAGTTGCTGACCCCGGTCGCGCAGCACGGTGTAGTCGACCTGACCCAAGCGCCCGGGCTCAAGCACCACAGTTCGGGCCTGACCGTGCGCGACGGACTCGGCGGCGACAAACGGCGGCAAGATGTTGACCGGCCCCGAGTGCAGCACGTGCCCAGTGCCGTCGGCGATCCAGAACGCACCGGCCGCCAACGGAGTGGCCGCCGCGGCTGTTGCTAACACCACGGCTAGCGGTTGCCGCCAACCAAAGTCACTTTGGGTTAGTCGAGAACGCAGCCTGGTGCCGGCAACCGCGGCGGAGATCAGCAGGCCAGCTCCCACCATCGCGGTGGCGATGCCGGGCCAGCCCGCGAACGTGTCAGAACTGCCCGGCACATGCGCCTGCACGCCGGCCACGATCAGGCCGCCGACCAAGCCATCGATCGCGAGCAACCAACCGAGCCTCGCTGGCCCAGGTCTGGTCAATTGCAACAGCCCCGCGAGCGCGGCCAAGGCGATCACGGCATCGAGCCAGATCGGTGGCAGCGATGGTCCGCCCGGATGCAGCAGCAGCATGTCGATAGCCGGCAGTCGTCGCGCCTGCAGTTGCCCACTCGGTTGACCAACGCCGAGCACGAGCAATGCCGGGTGATGCCACAACCGCGCCGACCAAGGCATCAACAACGCGGGCGGCACCGCAAGCACGATGACCACACGGCGCACGCCCACCCACGACCGGCGCACGAGCGACGCGATCAGCGCCACTGCAAGGAGCTGCGCCAACAACACGTACAGCATCGGATCGAACGCGGCCCCAAAGGCCAGCACGAGCCCGGCAGGCCAGGCAGGCCGGACGCCAACCACTCGCCGTCCAGATCGTCGTGCTGTTGAACGTTCTGCACGCGCGTGCGTGTACAACGGCGGCAACAACGACTGGCCGAGAAGCTTCAAAGCAAGTGGCAGGACGGCGAATGCCACCGCCGTACCCAAGCGACCCGAGGCGATCGATCCGCTTGCAACAGGCAACAGCGCGTAAGTAGCCGCGAGCCACACGCGCAGGCGCTTCGTCGTCACGACGGGACGCGCAGCGATGTAGGCCATGAGGCCGGCAATCGGCACGCTGCCGAGCAACAACACCTTGACCGCGAGCTGCGCGCTACCGAACAGCACTGCACCGATCATCGCGACGATCGCCAAATAGGGCGGCGCGTCCGTCGTGCTGCCGAACCCGGTGGCATGCCAGCTGGCGGTGTAGGTGTTCCAGAGGTCTCCCGCCGAGGCCGGCGCAGGCAGCAACATGCCGCCGTGCAGTGTCCCCTTCAGTACCTGCCGCTCAGCGACGAGCGACACGATCAGCAGCCCGAGCACCAACACCAGACCGGGCTGCGTGACGAGCCGCCGGAAGAGTCCACGGTCGTCGGTGATCGCGTCGTCATCGCGACGCCCGATGTCAGCCAATCGCTCGCGCGCCGATTCGCCGTAGCGCCGCAAACGCGTGCCACGCGGCGCGAACAAGGGTCGAACCTCGCGCGGCGGGATTCGACGCGTCGCGCGGCGTGCGCGACGCGCACGCAACAATGCTCGTGGCCGGATCAAGACACTGACCGTGGCGCGCATCTCGTCCCATGCATCGAACGGTCGCTTCGCCACGACAAAGAGGCTCGACCGGACGACGCCGGCGACCATCACCCGCAGGATCGTCCATGGCAACCACCCGGCGGAACAGTTCGTGAGCATCGTCCACAGCGCGCTCTGCCGGTCGAGTCGCCGAGGTTGCGATGGGCCGCACGCGATCGGGCGCAGCCCACTCGTGGTCGCCTGCGCGTGCCGCAACACGGCGCGGCTGCAAATGACCACGCGATGGCCGGCCAGATTCGCCCGCCAGCCGAAGTCGGTGTCATCGCGAAAGAGCGGCAATGCTGGATCGAAGCCGCCAAGGTCTTCCCACACGTCGCGGCGAACCAACATGCCCGCGGTGCTGACGGCGAGCACGTCCCGATCACCGTCGTGCTGCCCGTGATCGAGCTCGCCCGGTTCAAGCCACGTCTCTCGCCGGCCGCCTCGATCAAGAGTGGCGCCGACCTCGAGCAGCAGGCGCTGGTCGTCCCAGCCCAGCAGCTTCGCGCCGATGACCGCCGCCGACGGCATCTCGTCAGCCAGTTCGAGCATCGCCTCTAGCGCTTGAGGGGCCGGCGCGCTGTCGTCGTGCAGCAGCCACAGCCACTCGACGACGGCACCGGAGTCTGACCTCGTCGACGCGAGTCCTGGCGCGTGGGCGAAAGCCGCCGTCGCCATCGCCGCGGCCGCGCCGAACCCCATCTCTCGAGGCGCGTCCAGGACGCTCGACGCCCCGACCGCTCGCTCCAGCAGCTCGCGGGTGCCGTCATGGCTGCCGGTATCGACGGCGACGAACCGCTGCACCGGTCGGCGCTGGGTCTTGACCGCATGCAAAGTCGTGGGCAGCCAACGAGCGCCGTCATGGGCGACGAGCACCGCTGTGACGACGTGACGGGGGCGGACCAGATGGTCATGTCTGATGGCAGATGAGGTCATACGGCCAGGCCGGGGAAGACAGCAGGGGTGGGGACTCGCAAACGCCTCACCCTACGCGATGAGCGCCCAACACCCGGTCGGCGTCAGTTCGCCGACCGGGGAGTCACACAGGTGCCGAAGTTCTTGTTAGCTGACGCGCCGCTTCAAACGGCGACGCTCACGCTCAGAAAGACCACCCCAGATACCGAAGCGCTCATCGTTGCCAAGTGCGTACTCGAGGCACTCGGAGCGGACGGCGCAGGTCGTGCAGATCCGCTTTGCCTCCCGAGTCGACCCGCCCTTCTCCGGAAAGAAGGCCTCCGGGTCGGTCTGCGCGCACAAAGCGCGCTCCTGCCAACGCAGTTCTTCCTCGATGTCGATGGGGAAGCCGGACTCAGCAACATCTGTGTCCGCAGCGTCGGCGTGCAGTGGGTGGACCTCGCGGTAGATCTCAATCACCGCGTACCTCCTCGACCCTTGTCGCCTTCGGAGCGGGGCTCAGCCCCTCTGGCTGCACCGCCCGCGAAGAACATAGGTGGAATTACATGCGCGTCATTACCCACTAGTCAAGCCAAACGGTGATATTCCCTCACACAAGATGTCGGCAGCCGCTGGTAAGCGGCTTCGCTGCAGCCCCCTTTTGCGCTTGCAGCCCGCTAAATCGGTGCTTCAGATGGCAAATCGACCCGTGCAGCAGGTGCCTTTCGGCCCGTGCCTCTACCCATGCCACTATCGGGTGACATGGACAGCGCCGGGGGCTCAGCAGGCTCCACTTCGCGCGATGCTGGCGCCGTTCGAGCCCGCGAACCGGGCGCCGTTCGGCGCCGCGAACCGGGCGCCTTTCGGCGCCGCGAACCGGGCGCCTTTCGGCGCGTTGTCGCACTCGCAGGTGGCATCGGTGGTGCCCGATTTCTGCGCGGCTTGCTCATCGCACTCGATGAAGCCGACCGCGAATCTGGTCGCGGAAACGAGTTCGCGGAAATAGCTGTCATCGGTAATACCGGTGACGACATCACCTTGTTCGGACTTCGGATATGTCCAGATCTCGACACCGTGATGTACACCCTGGGCGGCGGCATCAATGAAGAGCAGGGCTGGGGTCGCGCCGGTGAGACGTTCGCGGTCAAGGATGAGTTGGGTTTGTACGAGGCCACTCCCCAGTGGTTCGGACTGGGCGATCGCGACATCGCCACGCACATTCTGCGCACCGGTTGGCTAGCGGACGGCGTGCCGCTGTCCGAAGTCACGCGTCGCTTGTGTGAGCGTTGGGCTCCTGGTGTGCGCCTGCTCCCGATGTCGGACGACCCGGTCGAAACCCACGTCGCGCTCGACGATCCGGACGACGACGAGCGGACGGTGCACTTTCAGGAGTGGTGGGTACGGCTACATGCCGCCGTACCTGCGAAGGGCATCGTCGCCGTCGGGGCGTCGGCGGCTCGGCCCGCGCCGGGCGTGCTCGAAGCGATTGCGGCAGCCGACCTCATCGTTTTCCCGCCGTCCAACCCGGTCGTGAGCATCGGCACGATCCTGCAGGTTCCTGGTATCCGCGAGGCATTGATCGACGCACCGGCGCCGGTGATCGGGGTTTCTCCGATCATCGGCGGTGCTCCCGTGCGCGGCATGGCGGATGCGTGCCTCACGGCAGTTGGCGTCGCCACGACGGCACGCGCGGTCGCCGAGCACTACGGGTCGGCGCTACTCGATGGCTGGCTCGTCGATGACGTCGATGCCGATTCTCTGCTACCGCCCCTCGATGGGATCGTGGTGCGGTCGCGGCCGCTGCTCATGGTCGACCTCGACGCGACCGCAGCCATCGCGCACAGCGTGCTCGACCTTGCGGCAGACTTACGCGTATGACGCTAGAAATCCTTGCGGTGCAGGGCATTCCTGAGGTCGTCGCCGGTGATTCGCTGGCCGCCTTGATCGTGACGCATGCGCCCGAACTCCACGACGGTGACGTGCTCGTCGTCACGTCGAAGGTCGTCTCGAAGGCTGAAGGTCAGATCGTCGACGTCGACCGCGAGCTCGCCATCGACGCCGAGACCGTGCGGGTCGTCGCCCGTCGCGGTGACACGCGCATCGTCGCGACGCGGCACGGATTCGTCATGGCGGCCGCAGGTGTCGACGCATCGAACGTCACCAAGGGCGAGGTCGTGGTGCTGCCCGTCGACTCCGACGCGTCCGCTCGGCGGATCCGCGACGGCGTCCGCTCGCTCACGGGCGTGAACGTCGGCGTGGTCATTAGCGACACGTTCGGCCGGCCGTGGAGGGTCGGCGTCACGGATGCGGCAGTCGGATTCGCCGGGCTCGAAGCGTTCGAGGATCTGCGTGGCACAGTCGATCCATACGGCAACGACCTGCGCGTGACGCTCACCTGCACAGTCGACGAACTCGCCGCCGCTGCCGACCTCGTCAAGGGCAAAACGAATGGCGTGCCCGTTGCGATCGTGCGCGGACTCTCGGTCGTCACACCGCCTGAAAACCCTGATACGCAAGGGATTTCTGGCG
>DASRZB010000164.1:0-2262 GCA_035653855.1 Acidothermaceae bacterium
ATCCTCAGCTGGCATCTGCACCACAACAGTCAACGACATGAACACAGGCTACCGCGAGGTAAAGCTATTTCATTCACGCGACACTAGCGACGTTGAGTAGTGCCGCAGCGGTTGACCGCCGCGACCAGCGCGTGTCTAGGGTGGTCGATGAGGAACTGGGTACGCGCTGTTGCTGCGCTCGCGTTGGGCGTGCCACTTGTCGCCGTGTCGACGAGCGTGCCGACGGCTGCCGGCGCGACGGGTCTCACCGTCACTCGGGTAGCTGGCGCTGATCGTTACGCCACTGCTGCGGGGGTCGCCGACGCGGGTTGGCCGAACGCGCTCCCGGCCAACAGCACGTTGCTGCTTGCCACCGGGTCTACGTTTCCCGATGCAGTAGCCGGTTCCGCAGCAGCCGGACACCTCGGCGTCCCACTGTTACTGACCGCGAGCGGCTCACTCTCGTCGTCCGCCGCCGCCGAGATCGATCGTCTCAAGCCCGCCCGGGTTGCACTTCTCGGCGGCACGTCCGCGCTAAGTGCGGCGGTTGCGCAACAGGTTTCCTCGCACGGTGCAACGGTCGTGCGGTGGCAGGGTAGCGACCGTTACGCGACCGCGGTAGCGATCTCGAAGGCGACGTATCCGAATGGCGCGACGACCGTGTATCTCGCCACCGGCACCAACTTCCCCGATGCCCTCGCGGGTTCTGCGCTCGCTGCAGTCGCGGGCGGCCCGCTGTTGCTGACCGATCCGCATACCATGCCCGCTGAGACGGCGAACGAGATCATCAGGCTGCATCCGTCGGCGATCGTTGTGCTGGGTGGGACGAACGCGGTAAGTGATCAGGTTGCGGCTACTGCCGTGTCAGCCGCTGGTGGAGCGACACTGTCGCGCCTGCAAGGCCCCGACCGCTACCAGACGGCCGACGCAGTCGCGTCCGTGCTCGTAGCAGTCAAGGGCGGGACGACGGCGAGCAACGGCGTTCTCCTCGCGACGGGCCTTGACTTCCCTGACGCACTCGCCGGCGCCGCGTGGGCCGGTGAGAGTGATCGGCCGCTGCTATTAGCGCCGTCGTCGTACGTCACGCCGCAGACGTGGCAGACGATCCAGTCGCTTGCCGCACCCAGTGCGGTCGTGCTCGGAGGCACGAGTGCGATCACCGCCGCTGTCGCGTCGGGCCTCGGTTCGGGTAACCCGCCGACATCGCCACCGGCGCCAGTCGTCGGTGGTGCCACCGACTGGCCGACGTATCACCACGATGCGCAACGCACCGGCGACGCAACGGCGACACCCGCATTCGCCGGTTTCTCTGCAGGCTGGAAAGCAGCACTGGACGGCGCGGTCTACGGCCAGCCGATCGTGCTCGGAACCACGGTCGTCGCCGCCACCGAGGGTGGCTCGCTGTACGGGTTGTCGCTGTCGACCGGCGCAGTTCTTTGGCGGGCGCACATCGCCGACCCGATCGCGCAATCGTTGCTTCCGTGCGGTGACATCGATCCGCTCGGCATCACCGGTACACCTGCATACGACCCTAGTGACGGACTCGTGTTGGCCGTCGCGGAAACGGCTGGTGGCCATCACACCCTCGCTGGTGTGAGCCTCGCGAGCGGCACGATCGTCTTCCATCGCACGCTTGATCCGCTGTCAGGCACCGCGATCGCCAGCCAGCAGCGCGGCGCGATCCTGGTCGCCAACGGCCGCGTGTACGTCGCGTACGGCGGACTCGCCGGTGACTGCGCGAGCTACATCGGCCAGGTCGTGTCGGTGGCAAGCAACGGCAGCGGGACGCCGATTGGCTGGGCCGTGCCGACCACTCGCGAAGGTGGCATCTGGGCTCCTGCGGGGCCGGTCGCAGACACCGACGGCACGATCCTCGTGGCGGCCGGGAACGGTGCGTCGGACTCGACCTACGACGGGTCGGACTCGGTCACCCGACTCTCGCCGACATTGAGCCGGCTCGACTACTTTGCCCCGAGTACATGGGCGAACGACAACGACAACGATCTCGACCTGGGCTCGATGTCGCCGGTACTCGTCGGCGGCAAGGTCTTTATCGCAGGAAAGCGCGGTAGCGGCTACCTGCTCGACCGGACCCATTTCGGTGGTGTGGGCGGCCAATTGACGCAGATCGGCAGCTTCTGCAAGCCCTTCGGCGGGGCGTCTGTGTCGGGTAGCACGGCCTACTTGCCGTGCACCGACGGCATTCGCGCACTTTCCGTTTCCGGCAGCAGCATGACCATCGCGTGGCACGCGGCGTCGAACCTGACCGGACCGCCCGTGGTC
>DASRZB010000165.1:0-12856 GCA_035653855.1 Acidothermaceae bacterium
GCTCCTCGACGTACTCGTCCATCGCGATGCCCATCTGCAGGCCGCCGCTGGCCAGCGCCTGGTCGATCGACGAGAGCGACCCGATCACCTGCTCGAGCTTCTGGATCGCCGGGATGCCCGCGAGCTCGAACAGCAGGTTGCCCTCGGCCGCAGTCACCGTCATGGCGGGACCGACCGGCCGGCAGCCCTGGCTGACCATCGCCTGCGCACCGACCGGACCGCCAAGCACAACGCCGACCGCTCCCCTGTCGACGACCCGGCCGTCGATCAGCAGGCGGGTCGAGCCGGGGCCTTTGGTGCCGGTCGCCAACCCGCCGACCAGCGGCAGCGCGAGGGCGGTGTTCGCCTGCTCGACGAACCCATCCGCCGGGAAGCTGTAGGGGTCGGCGACGACGACGGCCACCTCGTCGGCGTCCTCGCTCTCGGGCAGGCCGAGGATCGCCATCCCGCCCTCGGTGCGGATCACTTCAAGATGAAAGGCCCTGACCCGGACGCCGGGCAGCACCGCCGCCCACACGCTGACCGCGCTGGTCGCTTCGATGCCCTGAGCTGCGCCGATGACGCCGGACGCGCTGCAGCCGATCACGGTCCGCGCGCGCAGGACGCTTGCCGCGCGCTGGAGGGCTTCACCGACCTGGTCGGGCTCGGATCCGGAGACGAAGACGCAGGCCAGGTCGGGACTCAAACCGCCCAGCGGGCCGCGCGCGGCAATCGCGGCCACCTCGGCGGCGCGCACCAGATCAGCATCGACCGCAAGACCGTCTCCGAACCGCGCCACTGTGTCCTAACCTCCGCTGCCCATGGTCCCGGCTCCGGGACCGTCTGTCATGCGGTTGGAATGCGCATCCGGGTGACGCTCGCTCCGCAGTCGCCCGGCCCCGCACGGTAATCACCCGCGCCGGAGGGCCAGCGTTCTTCCGAAGGACGTAAAGCGAAGCAGTCCGAGGAAGGACGCTGGCCCGCAGGCGCTGGTCCGAACCGCTGCACAGAAACCTCCGACGCCCGACACCGAAACGCACGGGACACGAACGCGACGTAAGGTCGAGTGCGTGCCCCAGACTCCGCAGCCCGCGGCTAGCGCCGCCAAGAACCCCAGCCCCTCGACGTCCGCCCAGCCTTTGATCACTACGCTTGGCGCGCTTCGCGCCTCCGGCCATGTGCAGAAACCGGTCAAGGTCGAGATCCGCGACAACCTGCTCGCTCGCCTGCAATCGGGCGAGCCGCGGTTTCCCGGCATCGTCGGCTTCGACGAAACCGTGCTGCCGCACGTCGAGCGCGCACTGCTCGCGGGCCACGACTTCGTGCTGCTCGGCGAGCGCGGCCAGGGCAAGACGCGGCTGATCCGCACGATCAGCGGCCTGCTCGACGAGTGGACCCCGGTCGTTGACGGCTGCGAGATCAACGACCACCCGTACGCGCCGGTGTGCACGCGCTGCCGGCGGCTCGCGGCTGAGCTCGAGGATGATCTGCCGGTCGACTGGTTGAACCGCGACCAGCGGTACGGCGAGAAGCTCGCGACACCCGACACCAGCGTCGGCGACCTCATTGGCGACGTCGACCCGATCAAGGTTGCCGAGGGACGCACCCTCGGCGACCCAGAGACGGTGCACTACGGGCTGGTCCCGCGTTTCAACCGCGGCATCTTCTCGGTGAATGAGCTGCCCGACCTGGCCGAGCGCATCCAGGTGTCGCTGCTCAACGTGCTCGAAGAGCGCGACGTGCAAATCCGCGGATACGCACTTCGGCTGCCTCTCGACGTCCTGCTCATTGCGAGTGCGAACCCCGAGGACTACACCAACCGCGGCCGTATCATCACGCCGCTGAAGGACCGCTTCGGCGCCGAGGTTCGCACGCATTACCCGTTGCGCCTCACCGACGAGATCGACCTCATTTCGCAGGAGGCCGACCTTTCTGCCGAAGTGCCGGGCTACCTGCTCGATATCGTCGCCCGTTTCACGCGGCTCGTGCGCGAATCGACCGCGGTCGACCAGCGCTCTGGAGTGTCCGCACGATTCGCCGTTGCTGGTGCAGAAACCGTTGCTGCGTCGGCGCTTCGACGCGCGGCGCTGACGGGCGAGGCGGACGCCGTGGCGCGAGTCTGTGACCTGCCCGGCATCGTCGATTCGCTTCAGGGCAAGGTCGAGTTCGAAGTCAGTGAAGAAGGCCGAGAGCGCGACGTTCTCGTGCACCTGTTGCGTCGCGCTGTTGCCGAAACGTTCCGCGCTCGGCTCGGGAACGCTGATCTCAGCGGGCTTCTTTCGCGCTTTGACGAGGGTGCCACGGTCGAGACCGGCGAGCTTGTGTCGGCCGCTGATCTGCTCAAGCGGGTCGGCCAGGTGTCTGGGCTTGCGAAGGTGCTCGAACGACTTGGCGAGGACGGCGGGGAGAACCCTGGGCGCGCGGCGGCCGCGATCGAGTTCGCACTCGAGGGTCTGTACCTGACTCGGCGTCTGAGCAAGGACGAGGTTCCCGGCCGCACGGTGTACGGCGGCTGAGCGTGGGTGCGTTTCGGTACGGGCCGTGGCACGAAGGTCCTGACCCGCTCGCCCCGCCATACGACATTGCGCAGGCGCTCGACGAACTCGGCGATGCGGTGCTCGACGGCGCCAGCACGTCGGACGCGTTGCGCGACCTACTGCGCCAAGGCGCGCCGGGGCTTCGCGGCCTCGAAGACATGCTGCGCCGGGTGCGCGAGCAGCGGCGCACCATGCGAAACAAGGGTCGCCTCGACGGCACGCTTGAGGAAGCGCGGGCATTGCTCGACAAGGCGATCGGGCAGGAACGCGCGGCGTTGTTTCCCGACCCGTCCGACGACGCGCGGTTGCGTGAAACTGAACTCGACACGTTGCCTTCGGACCCGGCGCGCGCGATCCGCGCGCTCTCCGAATATGACTGGCGATCCGACGAGGCACGCGCGACGTATGAGGAACTGAAAGACCTACTTCGCCAGGAGGTCCTCGACACTCAGTTCCGTGGCATGAAGCAAGCAATGCAGTCGATGCAATCCGGGTCGCCGCAAGCAGCGGCCGCGATGCAGGCCGTCAAGGACATGATGGCCGACCTCAACGAGATGCTTGCCGCCGATGCGCGCGGCGAGCACACGCAAGAGGACTTCGATCAGTTCATGGAGAAGCACGGTCAGTTTTTCCCTGACCGGCCGGCAAATCTCGAAGAACTCGTCGACTCACTCGCACGGCGCGCGGCCGCGATGGAACGCATGCTCGCGTCGATGACCCCCGAACAGCGCGACGAACTCGCCGCACTGATGGCGCAGTCGATGGAAGACATGGGTCTTGCCTCGGAGATGTCCCGTTTGAACGACGCGCTGCGCACCCGCCGTCCCGATCTGGATTGGACCGGACGCACGCGCATGAAGGGCGATCAGCCGCTCGGCATGTCCGATGCGACCACCGCTTTGGAAGAACTCGCGGACCTCGAGGAGCTCGAGTCGACGCTAGGACAGGAATACCCGGGCGCCAGCCTCGAAGACGTCGACGAGGAAGCGATCCGGCGTGCCCTCGGACGGCAAGCGGTCGACGACCTGCGGCAGTTGCGCGAGGTCGAGCGAGAGCTAGAGCGGCAGGGCTACTTGAAGCGGGACGGCGGGCGGCTTGAGCTCACCGCGAAGGCGGTACGTCGGCTGGGTGCGACCGCGTTGCGCCGGGTCTTCGCGTCGCTGGCTGCCAGTACGCGAGGCGACCACGACGTGCCCAACGCCGGATCGGCCGGCGAGCTCACCGGTTCGTCCCGGCCGTGGCTGTTCGGCGACGAGCAGCCGCTGGATGTCGTGCGCACGGTGTCGAACGCGATATTGCGCTCCGGCCCAACTAGCTCGGGACCAGCCACTGGGCGCGCGGTGAAGTTGCAGGTCGACGATTTCGAGGTGGTCGAGACCGAGCGCCGCACGTCCGCCGCGGTCTGCTTGCTCGTCGACCTCTCGTGGTCGATGACGTTGCGCGGCACGTGGGGGATCGCCAAGTCGACCGCGCTCGCGCTGCAGTCGCTCGTCAGCACCCGGTTCCCTCAAGACGCCTTGCAGGTCATCGGATTTTCCAACTATGCAAGGGTTTTGCAGCCGACTGAGCTCGCCGGCCTCGACGCCGAAATGGTTCAGGGCACCAACCTGCAGCACGCACTGCTCATCGCTGGCCGGTTCCTTGACCGCCATCCTGAGCACGAGCCAGTCGTGCTCGTCGTCACCGACGGCGAACCCACCGCGCACCTGCTCGCCAGCGGCGACTACACCTTCGACTGGCCACCATCGCCCGAGACGCTCGCAGTCACGCTCGCCGAAGCCGACAAGATGACGCGGCGTGGCGCGACGCTCAACGTCTTCATGCTCGCCGACGACAAAGGCCTCGTCGATTTCGTCGACAAGCTGGCGAAGCGCAACGGCGGACGGGTATTCGCGCCGTCCGATGACAAGCTCGGCGACTACGTCGTGAGCGACTACTTGCGCGCGAGGCGCGGGCGCCACGGATAAGGGCGCGGGCGCCACGGATAGGGGCGCGGCCGGCACGCGTGCTGTGGGGGTAGCGTGACGCCAATGCACCGGCTGCGGGTGAGAGTGTTCGGCGACCTGCCGAACGAGGTCGCCGTCTTGGCGGCGGTGGCGTTTAGCGTGGCGGTTGGGTTCGGCATCGTCGCGCCCGTCATTCCACTGTTCGCCCATCACTTCGGGGTCGGTAAGGCCGAGGTCGGCGCGGTGCTGTCCGCGTTCGCGTTCATGCGACTCGCGTCCGCACTCGGCGTCGGCCGCTTGGTCGACGCGATCGGTGAACGCGTCGTGCTCGCGAGCGGCATCGGCATCGTCGCTATCAGCAGCGCGCTGGCCGGGTTCGCGCACAGTTACCTGCAGCTCCTTCTGCTGCGCGGCGCCGGCGGCATCGGCTCGGCGATGTTCTCGGTGAGCGCGATGGGACTGTTGCTGCGCGTCGTCGCCCCAGCGCAGCGCGGTCGCTCGGTCGGACTGTTCCAGGGCGGCTTCCTGCTCGGCGGCATCTCCGGTCCAGCTATCGGCGGACCGCTCGCTGCGTGGTCGATCCGCGCCCCGTTCTTCGTGTACGCCGGAACGCTCGTTGTCGCGGGCAGCGTCGCGATGGTCGGCCTGCGACGTGCATCCCTCGCCCGCAAAGCCGAGCAGGCGGACGCCGACCAGCCGAGTCGCACGAGCCTTGCCGCCGCCTTCAAACAGCGCGCGTACCGGGCGGCGTTGGCCGCCAACCTCGCCGACAGCTGGGCTGCGATGGGCGTGCGCAACACCCTCGTTCCGTTGTTCGTGGTCGAGTCCTTGCATCGCGGCACCGCGTGGGTCGGCATCGGCTTCACCATTGTCGCGTTCTTCAACGCGGCGACGCTGATTCCCGCAGGCCGTCTCGTCGACCGACGTGGCCGCCGTCCCGTCATGGTGGGCGGCTGCCTGCTCTCGGCGAGCTCCATGGCGTTGCTTGCGTTGTCGCCGGAGCTCGCCGGCTACATCATCGCGATGGTCGTGTTCGGTATCGGCTCAGGCTTGCTCGACGTCGCACCGGCCGCGGTCGTCGGCGATGTCGCAGGCAAGCGCGGCGGCACCGTCGTCGCGGGATTCCAAATGGCAGGGGACGGCGGTTCGGTGAGCGGCCCGATCGTCGCTGGCTGGGTGGCAGACACCTGGTCTTACGGCGCCGCGTTCTGGGTGACGACCGGGATCCTCGCGAGCGCCGGCGCACTGGCCGCGCGATCGCCCGACATCCGTGTTGCAGTCGATCCTGCGGCTCAGTTGGCGACGGCCGAGATCGAGGCCGACCTGACCGCCGAAAAGGCGTAGTGTCCGGCCGTTCAGCCGAGCGCCTGTTCGAGATCGGCCAGCAAGTCGTCGACGTTTTCGATGCCGACCGAGAGTCGAACGAGGTCGCCGGGTACTTCAAGCGGACTGCCGACAACGCTGACATGCGTCATCCGACCCGGATGCTCGATCAGTGACTCGACTCCGCCGAGCGACTCCGCCAAGGTGAACAGTCTCGCGCGGTTGCAGACCTCAACGGCGGCCGCTTCCCCGCCGTCCATCCGAAAAGACACCATGCCACCGAAATTCCGCATCTGCTTCGCGGCGATTTCGTGACCAGCATGCGTTTCTAGCCCTGGATAGAGCACCTGCGACACGGCCTTGTGGTGCTGCAGGAATGCCGCGATGCGGGCCGCGTTGTCGCAATGCCGATCCATGCGGACGGCGAGTGTCTTCACGCCACGCATCACCAGCCACGAGTCGAACGGCCCCCCGATAGAACCGATGGCGTTCTGATGGAACGCGAGTTGCTCGCCAAGGTCGGCATCGGCCGCGACTAATGCGCCGCCCACGACATCGGAATGTCCGCCGAGGTACTTCGTCGTGGAGTAGACGACAATGTCGGCGCCTAACGCCAATGGTTGTTGCAAGTACGGCGATGCGAAGGTGTTGTCGACGACCAGTTTGGCGCCGCCTTCGTGCGCGATCCGCGCGATCGCCGCGATGTCAGCGATACCCAGGAGCGGATTGCTCGGGGTCTCGCACCACACCACCTTCGTCTTTGGCGTCATGGCGGCGACGAGCCAGTCGAGGTCGGACAGATCGACCGACGTGTGCACGACGTCCCAGCGGCCGAAGACCTTGTCGACCAGTCGGAACGTGCCGCCGTACGCATCGCCCGGCACGACGACGTGGTCGTGCGGCGAGCACAAGGTGCGCAGGATGCAGTCCTCGGCCGCCAACCCGCTCGAGAACGCCAATCCGCGCGCACCGCCGTCGAGATCCGCCAGGCAGGTTTCGAGCGCCGCGCGCGTCGGATTGCCCGACCGGCTGTACTCCCACCCGTCGCGGGGCTCGCCCACCGCGTCTTGGTGGAAGGTCGAAACCTGGAAGATGGGCGGGACGACGGCCCCTGTGCGTGGGTCCGACGGCTGACCGGCGTGAATGGCGCGGGTCTCGAAGCTTTCGTTCGCAGTGCGCGAGGGGTCTGCCATGGAGCCGAGGCTATCTCGCAACCACTAAGTTGGCCCTGGCACGGGCGGTCGGTCGAGGTCAAGGAGGGCGCAGTGGCCTGGCGTGAGCGACCGGTCGCAGCAGGTGCGCTCGCCGATGCCCGCGCGCTAATCTTCCGGCCTAAGTTTCGGCGCGCCATCGTGTCGGGATTGGTATTCGTCGCCGCGGCGATCGCCGCCGCGTACGACAACGGCATCAAGGCCACGCACTCGGTTGCCCACAACCCCATCCCGGTGGCGGACCAACCCCACCGGATCTTCGCGCTCGTTGCCATCGGTGTGTGTCTCGTCGCCGGCATCATCACGGTTCAGTTGGTCGCGAACGAACTCGCTCGGCTGGCCCGGCACCGCGGCAGCCCGGCAGCGGCGTCCGCGATCCGACTCGGTGTCCAGGTCATCGGCTACCTGGCAATTCTCGTCACGGTGCTCGGGCTGTTCGCCGTCAAGATCGAGAGCGTCTTGCTCTCCGGCGCGATCGTCAGCGTTGTGCTCGGACTGGCCGCACAGCAGTCATTGGGCAACGCATTCGCCGGCATCGTCCTGCTCATCTCGCGGCCATTCAAAGTCGGCGACTACATAACGCTGCGGGCCGGCGCGTTAGGCGGACAGTACGACGGTCAGGTCTCCGCCATCAGCTTGATGTTCACCACGATGCGCACGCAGGAAGGACCGATCTCCTTCCCCAACGCCGCGGTGCTCTCTGCCGCCACCGGAGTCCGGGACGACCCGAGCGGCAACTCGCCCCTGATCACCGGCTGATCACGTAGACATAGGACGGACCGGCGTCGCTCGGATCCGACGAGTCGAGCAGCCCCGCCCAGCGGCGCTCGAAGCCGACGCGCTCAAGGGCGCGCCACGACGCGCGGTTGGCCTGCTGCATCGCCACGATGACGCTGTCGACGTCCGGGTTGCGGCTGAACGTGTCAACGAGGAGTTGCCGGATCGCCTCGCTCCCAACGCCGCGCCTGGTCGCGTCGAGCACGCCGATCGCGTAGTCGAATCCGACGGCCGCCCTGGTATCGCCGATCACTGAGAGCGCGGCAGCCCACGACGGGTTGTCGCTGATCCGGTACCGCTGAATGAACCCCACCGGCTCGCCATCGGTCTCGATCACGAAGAGCTCCGTCGGATCGATACCGTCGATGCACGGCCCGTACTCGGCTTCAACCGCGTCGCTTACTGAGGTTTCGCCAAAGGACCAGGGGAACCAGGCCTCGACGTGCGGCGCGCGTAACCAGGTCGCTAGCGCGGGGAAATCGTCGCGACTCATCGACCGCAAAGTCACCGCAGGCCGCCTCCCGGAACCCGGGCCGGCTGCCCCAACCTGACTCGACATCACACCACTATCGATTCCATAGAGTCGCAGCGCGCACTTGGCCAACGTTCAGGAAACTCCCAGACTTCAGCGTAACGATGCTCCTCTACGGTCATTTTGCCGCCGATCTGACCCACCCGCACCGCCGACCGATTGGACTCGATATGCCGAGCTTGGCCGCCGTCCCCACGATTGTGGGAGCCGCGGGACCGGCACGGCTGCTCGTCGTCGATGACGAGCCGAACATCCTCGAGCTCCTCGCCGCGACCCTGCGGTTCAGCGGCTTCGAGGTGGCGAGCGCGTCTACCGGGCACGAGGCCCTCGAAATGACCCAAGCCTTCAAGCCGGACCTCATCGTGCTCGACGTCATGATGCCCGGCATCGATGGGTTCGACGTCGCGAAGCGGTTGCGCGCCGGCGGCATGCGCACGCCGGTGCTGTTCCTCACCGCGCGTGATAGCGACGAGGACAAAGTCACCGGGCTCACCATCGGCGGCGACGACTACGTCACCAAGCCGTTCAGCCTCGAAGAGGTGATCGCGCGCATTCGTAGCATCTTGCGACGGACAAAGGGCCTGGACGGCGAGGCGGGCACGTCCATTCTCAACCTCGGCGACATCACCCTCGACGAGGACAGCTACGAGGTCCTGAAGGGCGACCAGCCAATCGAGCTGTCCGCGACCGAGTTCAAGCTGCTGCGCTATTTCCTGCACAACCCGGGCCGGGTTTTGTCGAAGACGCAGATCCTCGAGCATGTCTGGTCGTACGACTTCGGTGGCGACGCCAATATCGTCGAGACGTACGTGTCCCACCTGCGCCGCAAGATCGACACGACGCAGCCGAGGTTGCTGCACACGTTGCGCGGAATGGGCTATGCATTGCGGGTACCCCGCGCATGAGCGATAGAGCGGGTACCCCGCGCATGAGCGATAGAGCGGGTACCCCGCGCATGAGCGATAGAGCGGGTGCCGCGGGGATGACCGGCCTGCGTTGTGCCGACGGAGGGTGGGTGCCGCGATCGTGAAGCGCTGGTGGCGATCCCTCACCGCGCGTGCACGGCAGGTTCCGCTGCGGCTCCGGCTCGTCTTCCTCACCTGCGCGCTGGTCACCGGTGCGCTCATCTCCACCGGATTCGCCGCCACAAACCTGCTGCGGCACTCCCTCATGAACCGGGTCGACAGCCAACTCACCAGCGCCAGCCATCAGATCACCAGCTCCGAGGTCGCGCGCGGCTTCCGTGGGGCGCGCATCCCGGGTGCTGGCCTAGGCGGCCCGGCAACACCTGGCACCACCGGCACCACGACCGGCGACGAAGCACCCAAGGGGGCAGCACCAAGCGGGGCAGCACTAAGCGGGGCAGCCACAGCCGCTGGCGCCGCGGCACCCAGCGCCGCTGCGCCGAGTCCCGACGCCCGCCCCGCGGCACCCGCGCCGGTGCCCGCGTGCGGCACGGACGACACGACCGATACGACGACGGCGACTCGTCAATCTCGCCTGCCGCTGCCCAGCGACTACTGGGTCCGGTTCAACAACGCGGCCGGCACACAGATTTCGCAGAGCAGCGAACCCTTGAACCAATCCGACTGCGGACCGGCCATCCCTAATCTCACAGTCACTGCGGTCAATGCGCTACACGGCAAACCGTTCACAGTTCCCTCGCGTAACGGCACCGAGCGCTGGCGCGTCGTAGTGTCGGTCACGCCCACCGGAACCGGCAGTATCGCCGTCGCGACACCGCTAACCGGCGTTGACAGTACGTTGAATCAACTCGTTCTGTTCGACGTCATCATCGGCGCGGCAGTGCTGATCGTGCTGGCCGGACTGAGCTACGTCTTCGTACGGCACAGCCTTCGTCCACTCGTCGATGTCGAGCACACCGCCGCAGCGATCGCGGCCGGGGACTTGACGCGTCGTGTTCCGCAGAGCGATCCGCGCACCGAGGTTGGCCGACTCGCGGGCGCGCTGAACGGCATGCTTAGCCAAATCGAGTCGGCGTTTCGTGCGCGCGAGGCATCGGAGCAAGAGGCGCGGACGTCGGAGACCCGGATGCGCCGCTTCATCACTGACGCCAGCCACGAGCTGCGGACGCCGTTGACATCCATTCGCGGATTCGCGGAGCTGTACCGCATGGGCGCCGTCCCCGAAGAATCGGACGTCGACCGTGTCATGACGCGGATCGAGAGCGAGTCGACCCGCATGGGGTTGCTCGTCGACGACCTGCTGCTGCTCGCTCGTCTCGACCAGCAACGGCCACTCGAACGCGAACTGGTCGACCTTGAAACGATCGCGTCGGATGCCGTGCATGATGCGCAAGCCGTCGCGCCGGGTCGCGACGTCCAACTGCAGCTCTCCACGCACGAACCGGTACTCGTCGTCGGCGATGACGCGCGGCTGCGTCAAGTCGTCGGAAATCTCGTCACCAATGCGCTGACGCACACGCCGGAGTCCGCGGCAGTCACTGTCGGTTTGAGCATCGACGACAACGCGGCCAAACGGTTCGCGGTGCTCGAGGTCGCGGACTCCGGACCTGGACTCAGTCCCAAGGATGCGCAGCGCATTTTCGAACGGTTCTACCGCGTCGAAGAATCCCGCACCCGCGCGAACGGCGGCAGCGGTCTCGGACTCTCGATCGTCGCGGCATTGACCGCGGCTCACGGCGGCACGGCCGAGGTCGAGACGAAGTTAGGCGTCGGCTCGCGCTTCCGCATCCGGCTGCCGCTCGCTGAGATGTAACCGTCACGTGCGCAGTACTCGTATTTTGTGTCGGTCGTGTTGTCGCGGTCTTCGGTCGCTGTCGATCCACGCGGGTGGGATGAACCACGGCATCGCGTTGATCATGGTGATTTCCCAGCCATCGTGGTGCACGACGTCATGGTGATGGCTGCATAACAGGCATAGGTTGCAGAGCGCAGTTTCGCCGCCGTCGGACCAGTATTTGCAGTGGTGTGCGTCGCACCAGGAGGCGGGCCGGTCACACCCAGGAAATGCGCATCCTTGGTCGCGCGCAACCAGGGCGCGACGCATCCCGTTGGGGATGTTGCGGGTGAGCCGGCCGATATCCAGTGGTTCGCCGTGGCTGCCGAGCACGATAGGGATGACGTTCGCGTCGCAGAGCAGCCGCAGAGTGGCTCCAATCGAGAGCGGGATGCCGCTGTCGAGCATCGCCGGCGCGCAGCCGACAACCTTGGCTTGCAGGCTCTCCAAGCTCACGGTGACCGCCACGTTGGGTCGCTCCCCACGCACTTGGGGCAGGTCTGGGGTGGCGAGCTGGCATAACTGGACGAACGCGTCGGCGTAGCGGGCGCCGGTCTCGCGCAGGTCGGGTATGCCGTCGACGGCGGGCGTAGGCGCAGCGAGCGGGCCGAGCACCGCGATCGCGAGCGCGCCGGCTTCTTTGTCGAGCAGCCCACGCAGCGCCACCGTGCCGTCAGCGCGGGTGGTCAGCGAGACGAATCGGTTCTGTCGAGCGGCAACTTCTTGTTCTTCCAGCACGTCGGGAGCGAACCGGTAAGTGATGTTCATCGCGGTGCGGGTCACCGCGCGACTGCCGTAGTGGCTCGCGGCCTTCAGCAGCAAGTCCTCCACCTCACCGGTCATCGCAGCAGGCACCGACGCCGGCAACGCTTCGATCGCGTTGCACACTGCTGTTGCGGCGCCCATGGTGATCTCGCCGGCGCTAAACGCCGCCGCGGTGGCCGGGCGGGTATCGAGTTGGTGGGCGAGTTGCAGCCGTGCCCGGCCCATCCAACTCGGCACATCCGCCGCCGTCTTCAACCATCCGTGCGTAGTCTTGGCTGCCAACAGCGTGCGCACTAGCGATGTTTCGGCTTGCGCGAGGATCGTGACTTGAGCTGCGTCGAGCCGGTTCGCGACCTTCTCCAGCTGCACGACCAAGTCAGCGAGTGCGCGCGTCGGCATCGACCACAACGGTGCAGCCGCAAACTCATCGAGTGCAGCATTCATGGCAGCAACCGCTTCTGCTGCGGGATGCGCCTGATCGACATGCAACGAACTCATACAGCAAACCTACCGACTGGTGCTGACACAAGACGCACGTCAACGAGGAACTGTGAACAACCAAATTTGCCTGTGGGAAAGGTGGAAGCGTGAAAGGTGGACGCATGGCTTCAGATGTGCACCGCAATCGTGCAGGTGCAAGCACGCATGAGATGCATGTGCGTGGGCACATGCGCGTCACGCGCGGCAGCCGTCTGGAGCATGCCTGACAAATGCCCGGTCCAGGCGATGACGGCGTTGAGGACGGCGGCACGGTACACGACAGCGAGTTTGTCGTAGCGGGTGGCTTAACCACCTCACTGCTTGAGATGGCAGAACCGGCGTTCGATGACGTTGCGGTTGCGATAGTCGGCAGGGTTGAAGCCAGGTGGCCGGCCAGTGTGTTACCGACCCGGGTCCGCGACGCCATGATGGCACGCCCGTCGGCACGAGCCGGGGCTATCCGCGACCGAGCGTCTCGCGGGGCTGTTGGGTCACCATTGGCTCGCCTTGGCGTGATCCATTTTGTGGGTCACAAACGCAGACGAG
>DASRZB010000166.1:0-3065 GCA_035653855.1 Acidothermaceae bacterium
CATCCGTCGCAACACCGTCGCACTCGCGTGCTGGAACGAGAGGTCGAAGTACGGGACGACGCCGGGCGTGGACGTCAACGTGTCGATCAGCGATGGCCGCATCTCGGCCGGCTGCAGGTAGGTCAGCCGCACGCGCTCGATGCCATCGACCGCGGACACCTGCGGCAACAACTGTTCGAGCAAGCGAACGTCGCCGAGATCCTTGCCGTAGGACGTCGAGTTCTCACTGACAAGAACGATTTCGCGGACGCCGTGGGCCGCGAGCCACCGCGCCTCGCCGAGAATCTCCGCCGGCGGACGCGAAACGAACGCGCCGCGAAATGACGGGATCGCGCAGAACGAACATCGGCGGTCACAGCCGGACGCAAGCTTCAGCGGTGCGACAGGCCCGTCATCGAGCCGCTGCCGCAACACCCGAGGTCCGCCCGCGTGACCGGGAATCCCAACGTCGGCGACCATCGCGGGTCGGCTAACCGGGCTGACCGGCAGCAGCGTGCGGCGATCGTGCGGCAGATGAGGAACAAGCGGGCGGCCGGCCAGCACATCGTCGAGCCGGTCACTAATTGTGGCGTAGTCGTCAAACGACAGGACGACCGCTTCCGGCAGAGCCTCGGCCAGCTCGCCGCCGTAGCGCTGCGCGAGGCAGCCGACGGCGACCACCTTGCCGCTCGGTGTCGCATCGGCGGCTGCCAGCAGCGCGTCGACAGAGTCCTTCTTGGCCGCCTCGACGAAGCCGCAGGTGTTGACGACGGTGACGTCAGCACGCGCTGCGTCCGTCAGCAGCCAGCCGGCTTCCGCCATGCTGGCCGCGAGCTCTTCGGAGTCGACGTCGTTGCGCGCGCAGCCCAGAGTGACCAAATGGACTGATCGGGTCGCGGACACGCCCTGAGCGTACCCGTGTCGGTCGTTCGCGCCGTCCGGCAAAAGGGTCGGTTATCCCTGTGCCAGCAACGGGTTGCCGGGACCGAAGCTAACCGAGGTCACGCTGTTCTTGGTCGCCGGCGCGCCGAGATCAACACCGTTGACAGTGATGTCGGTCGCCGGCGCGTTGCCGAGCCGAAGCGTCACGCGCTGGGGGTCGTCGAAAGTCTGCTCCGCTCCCGGGGCCAGCACGCCCGTATAGAGCGACTGTCCGTTAGAAGCGGTCGCCGCCACCCAGCACTTCGCGGTCGTAATCCTCAACACCACGTGCACCCCTGCTTCGGCCACCACGCTGCTCGGGGTCGGCTCGGTAGCGATGCTCGCGGGCGGGCTCGCGGGCGGACTCTGGACGAGGACAGGTGACGGGCTCGGTGAGTGCGACGGCGGCGCGCTGGTGACCACCGCAGCCACTGGGCCAGGGGGCGCCGCCACGGTCGGCGTCTTCTTGGCGTGGTTCAGCAAGCCGATCGTCGCGAAGACGATGATCGCGACCAGCGTCGTGCCCATCGCTGCAAGTCCCCAATGTGGCGACCGCTTCTGGGCTGTCTTCGTGATGGCGCGGCCTGTGACTTCGGTTTCGTACAGCTGGCTGGTCGCTTGCCCGTCGTCCTTGGGACCGATCGTCGCGTCGTAGTCAGCCAGCAGCGGAGCCGGGTCGAGACCGACCAGTCCGGCAAGGGTTCTGATGTGCCCGCGGGCGTAGAAGTCGCCGCCGCACAGTGAGAAATCGTCCGCCTCGATGGCCCTGATGACCGTGGCCCGCAGGCGCGTCTTGGCGCTGATGTCGTCGATCGAGAACCCGGCGTCGAGGCGTGCGCTAGACAGCGCCTGGCCGATCGACACTTCGCGCTCCTAGGGATTGGGCGGGCCGGACAACCGCACCGCACGAGCATCCCCACCAGGCTCGAACAGCGCCGTGGCTGCGCGTTCACCGAGTCTATGACTTCTCGCCTGAGTCGACAAAGTCATGTATCGGCGATCCAGTAGCCACCCCGGTCTTGTTACTCCCCGCGAAGAGTCGCGATTATGTCGTCCAGTTCGTCCGCTTTTACCAGCACGTCGCGGGCCTTGGAGCCCTCACTCGGCCCGACGATGCCTCGGCTCTCCATGAGATCCATCAGTCGGCCTGCTTTGGCGAAGCCCACCCGCAACTTTCGCTGCAACATCGAGGTCGACCCGAACTGCGTGGTCACGACCAGCTCGATCGCTTGGCACAACACGTCGAGGTCGTCGCCGATGTCATCGTCAATCTCTCGCTTGGTGGATGCGGGAACCATGACGTCTTCGCGATATGTCGGCTGCAACTGCTGCTTGCAATGTGCCACCACCGCTTCGATCTCCGTCTCGGAGACGAAGGCACCCTGCAGGCGAATCGCCTTGCTTGCTCCCATCGGCAGGAAGAGCGCGTCACCAAGACCGACCAGCTTTTCTGCACCTGCCTGGTCGAGAATCACCCGACTGTCCGCGAGGCTTGAGGTCGCGAACGACAGGCGTGATGGCACGTTGGCCTTGATGAGTCCCGTGACGACGTCGACGCTCGGGCGTTGCGTCGCAAGCACGAGGTGAATACCTGCAGCACGAGCGAGCTGAGTGATCCGCACGATGGAGTCTTCGACGTCGCGTGGCGCGACCATCATCAGATCGGCGAGCTCGTCAACGATGACAAGCAAGTACGGGTAGGGCCGATAGACCCGCTCGCTACCGGGCGGCGGTACGAGCGTTCCCGTGTTGACCGCGCGATTGAAATCATCGATGTGCCGATAGCCCGATGCTGCGAGGTCGTCGTAGCGCATGTCCATCTCGCGGACGACCCACTGCAACGCTTCGGCGGCCTTCTTCGGACTCGTGATGATCGGCGTCACGAGGTGCGGAATTCCTTCGTAGCTGGTCAATTCGACCCGCTTGGGGTCGACGAGAACCATGCGTACTTCGTCAGGTGTCGCGCGGGTCAGGATCGACGTGACGATCGTGTTGATGCACGTCGACTTGCCTGAACCGGTCGCACCTGCAACCAGGATGTGCGGCATCTTCGCGAGGTTCGCACAGATAAAGCGGCCCTCGACGTCCTTGCCCAGCGCAACCACCATCGGGTGGTGATCGCCCGTGGCGACCGGTGAGCGAAGCACATCACCGAGGCTCACGAC
>DASRZB010000167.1:0-5704 GCA_035653855.1 Acidothermaceae bacterium
TCTCTGCCTGCGACACATCCAAACCGACGAACTGCTGCTCCATGGCCGCGCTCCTTCCCGCTTGCCCGGCAGCCCAGTGCCGCCGATCCGGGCATGGTAACGCTGCCCGCGATCACGCCACGTTCTATGACGTGACCCCAGGCTGGCGCCGGGCGGAAGCTGCAGGACGGTGATGAGGTATCCCTGGTCCTGTTCCGGGATGAACCCGGTCGGCACGCGAGCGAACTCGAAGCCGGCAGCACCGATCAGGGCGACGTAGATCACCACGACGACCGCCAGGCCGCGCACCAGGCGTCGGGTCAGCGAGCCATAGGCGTCCGACATCCGCTCGAACCCGCGATTGAAGCGCGCGAAGGCCGCGCGCAACAGCCGTGCCGCCAGATTGCCGCTTGTGGCCCGGTGCGGGTCATGCGCCTTCAGCAGCAGCGCACACAGCGCCGGGCTGAGGGTGAGCGAGACAATCAACGAGATCACCGTCGAGGCCGCGATGGTGACGGCGAACTGGCGGAAGAATTGCCCGGAGATGCCGGACAGGAAGGCCGACGGGACGAACACCGCGCATAGCGTCAGCGCGATGGAGACCAGCGCGCCGCCCACTTCGTCCATCGTCCGATGGGCGGCCTGATTTGGAGTCATGCCGGCGGCGATGTTGCGCTCGACGTTCTCGACGACGACGATCGCGTCATCGACGACGATGCCGACCGCCAGCACCAAGCCGAACAGCGACAAGTTGTTCAGCGATATTCCGAGTGCGAACAGGATGGTGAAGGAGCCGACGAGCGAGACCGGGATGGCGATCACCGGGATGAGCGAGGCGCGCCAGGTCTGCAGGAACAGGAACACCACGCCGACGACGAGCAGGATCGCGACGAAGATCGTGGTCACGACCTCGTGCACCGATTTCGCGACGAAGATTGTCGGATCGTAGATGACGATGTCGCTGACGCCGGGCGGAAAGTCCTTCTTGAGGTGCTGCATGGTCGCCAGCACCTCGTGCTCCACCGCCAGCGAGTTCGCGCCAGGCTGGGCGAAGATCAGCAAAGGCAGGCCCTCGGTGCGGTCCATGTAGGCGGTGGAGCCGTAATCCGCTGCGCCGATCTCGACGCGACCGACGTCGCGGAGACGGGTCGGGCGTCCCTGCGCGTCGGTCTTCAGGATGATGTTGGCGAATTGTTGCGGCGTGGACAGGCGGCCGAGCGTCTGGACGTTAAGCTGATACGCTGGGTTACCCGACACCGGCGGCTGGTTCAGGATGCCGGCCGAGACCTGCACGTTCTGCGCACGCAGCGCTGCGAGTACGTCGTCGGCATCCAGGTGATAGGCGGTCACCTTGTCCGGATCGAGCCAGATGCGCATCGCGTAGTCGCGGGCGCCGAACAGTTGCACGTCGCCGACGCCGGGAAGCCGTGCCAGCGCATCCTTCACGTGCAGCGTCGCGTAGTTCGAGAGATACAGGTTGTCGCGCGATCCGTCGGGCGAATAGAGATGCACCGCCAGCAGGATGTTGGGCGTCGCCTTGCGCACTTGCACGCCCAGGCGCCGCACATCGTCCGGCAGGCGCGGTAGTGCGTCCTCGACGCGGTTCTGGGTGAGCATCTGGGCAACGTTCAGGTCCGTGCCGATGCGGAACGTAACCGTGATGGTGAGCTTGCCGTCGCCGGTGGACTGGCTGCTCATGTAGATCATGTTTTCGACGCCGTTGATCTCCTGCTCGAGCGGCGTCGCCACGGTCTGGCTGACTACTTGAGCGGACGCGCCCGGGTAGCTCGTCGTCACCTGCACAGTTGGCGGCACGATCTTCGGGTATTGCGCGACCGGCAGGATCGCCAGTGCGCCGAGCCCGATAAGAGTGAGGAAGACGCTGATCACCGTCGCCAGGATGGGGCGGTCGATGAAGCGGTGCGTGAAGCGCATTGCGCTCTCCTACCCAGCGTCGCCGACGGGGTCAGGCGTGATTGCCCCGTTGACCGGTGCGACCTTGATCGCCGGGCGGGCACGCACCAGACCGTCGATGACGACGCGGTCGTGTGCCGTCAGGCCGCTGCGGATGACGCGCAGCCCGCGGTAGAGTTCGCCGGTCTCCACGATCTTCGGAACCACCGTTCCGTCGGCGGCCACGGTCATCACGATATGCTGGGATTGGTCGGCGACGACGGCGGCGGCGGGGACCAGCAGGACACGCGCGGGATGGCCGAGCGCGACGCGAAGGCGCGCGAACTGGCCAGGCGTGAGGGTGAGGTCCGGATTGGGCACCGTCACGCGCGCATGGATGGTGCCGCTGCTGCGGTCGACCACGTTGTCGATGAAGTCGAGCGTACCGTGAAGATCGTAATGTCCGTCGCCGTCCAAGCTGATGGCGACATCATCGTGCGGCGCGCGGCCGTGCAGCGCCTGCTGGTAGGCCAGGTAATCCGACTCGCTCATATCGAAATCAAGATGGATCGGGTCGAGCGAGACGATCGTCGCCAGCAGCGTCGTCGGGCTCGTGCCACCCCGGCTGCCACTGACCAGGCTACCCACGGAGACGAGATGCGCACCAATGCGCCCGGTGAACGGCGCCATGACGTGCGAGAATTCCAGGTCCAGCCGCGCGTCGCTGATCGCCGCCTTGGCGGATTCGACGGCGGCCTGCGCGCTACGCTGGTCGGCGGCGCGCTGGTCCACGGTCTCCGCCGTGCCGAACTCGGTCCGCTTGAGCTGCTGCGCACGCCACAGCTCCGCCGCGCTCAGCGTTTCCTTCGCCCGCGCGGTCTGGAATTGCGCGACGGCCTGATCGAGCTCGATCTGGAACGGCCGCGGGTCGATGACGAAGAGCAGATCGCCCTTGTGCACGATCTGACCGTCCTTGAAGTCAATCGCGGTCAAGGTGCCGCCGACCTGCGCCCGCAACTGCACGCTGTCCACCGCGGAGAACTGGCCAAGGAAGCGATGAGTGGCCCGCACCGTCTGTTGGAGCGGCAGGCTCACGGTGACCTGCGGCGGCGGTGGGGGCGGCGCTGCGGCCTGGTGTTCGCCGGTGCGCCACGCGTGCACGCCACCCACGGCGGCCAGCATCGCCATGACGCCGGCGATTGCGAGCGCACGCCACGATCTGCGGCGGCGGACGGGGCGGTAGCTGTCGTCGGCGACGCCCGTGCGTTCAGCAACGTCCTGTTCGGTCAGGGAGGTATTGTCCATGTCCCGACCCTCAGCCCGTAATTTTGTTCATGTTGCGATGGCCTCGGTGAGTGGTGAACTTGGCAAGCGAGGCCGCTTGGCGGCACGCGACTGCGGTGAGGGAGCGATCCGGGTGCGTTGCACATGCGCCCGAACGCCCCCCCTTGAGACTCGGCCGGCGCACCCTAACTTAGACACCGGTAATCGTAGTGGCTTCTATCCAAGGCGTTAGATGGAGGTCACTATCAATAGATCAAGTGGTTCTGGGGAGCGGGATGTGAAGGTTTCGGGAAGCAAGGTCGCGGAGCATCGCGCCGCGCTGGTGGCGACGGCGCGACGCTTGCTTCAGGAGCGGGGGTTCGACGGGGCCGGCGTCGCCGAGATCAGTCGCGAAGCCGGTCTGACCCAGGGTGCTCTGTATGGCCAGTTCAAGTCGAAGGGTGATCTCGCCAGAGAAGCGGCCTGCAAGGCCTTCGCGGACGGGGCCGCTAGCTGGCGCGAACTTCGCGAGGTGATGCCCGACCCACTCTCGGCCTATCTCGACGCCTATCTCTGCGAATCGCACATAAAGGAAGCGGGATCGGGCTGCCTGATGGCGGCCTGTGTCTCGGACGTGCCGCGACAGGACCCGGCGATCGGCGCGGCATTTGCCGCAGGCTTTCGGGACCTGGTCGCGCTGATCGAGGGTGCCCTGCCGGATGGGACCGCGAAGGAGGTGGCGCGTCGGCGCGCGCTCACCCTGGTCGCGGCGATGGTTGGAAGCGTCGCCATGGCCCGCGCTATGGAGAAAACCGATCCCGACCTGTCCCGAGAGATCATCGCGGCCGCGCGGGAGGAACTGGGCCATCTGGCAATCGGTGATCATCAGGGTGATCGGTGACGTCTGTCCGCTTTCGAGAGCAGCGGTAGCAGCCGGGAATGGCGCGTAGGGGCGCAGAGCCGTCGGCGCCGACCGGCGCTGAACGTCCGCTCCGGAGATCGCGTGTTGGGTCGGGCTATGACTAGCTCGGGTCGCTAGGCGACACGACCGACAATGTCCGATTATCCCCGTTAGCCACATGAGACAGACCGTGATGCCGAGGATCCCGAAGGCCTCGAAGGCCCGAAATAACCCGAGGTAAAAAGTCCAAATGCTCCCGCGACTTTCCATAAATAACATTCTGCGACAACTGTTCGCGTCCTAATCATGCAGCCTCGGCTGGCAGTATAGAGGGCCGCTGCCTATTGGGTTTCCTCAGGTGGCCATTGCTGGGCCGCATGCAGCACGCGCAAGATTCGCACGATAAATGGGCTTTCGTCGTACACGACGACGTAATTCGACCAGACTACCATTTCCCGCGTGCCCTCGACCCGGCCCGTCCGGTAAAGTCGGGGGAATTCGGGTAGCTTCGCGGCTTTGGCCTCGATGTCGTCTTTCAGGCGTTGAGCAGCATCGGGGTTGTCGTCCGAGATGTAGTCGACAATTGCGAGAAGATCGGCCCGAGCGGCTTCGGTCCACTCAAGCTCGGGCACGGCGCTTCCTGTCGATCAAGGCTTGCGCCTCATCCATGACTTGCTGGTGTGGCACGGTCGGCCTGGTGTCGGCCAAGGCTTCGCGCACCTTGGCGCGGAACCAAACATCGTGAGCTTCCGGGTCGACCGTCAGACCGGCCGGCAAGCCGCCTTCCTTGGTGACGCGGGTTAGCAGGATGCGCACGGCATCCGAGACGGTCAGCCCGAAACTGGCGAGCCGTTCGGTTGCCTCTGCTTTCAGTCGATCATCGACGCGGACGTGCAGCATCGAGGTTTGAGCAGCCATGATTGGACCTCCTGTTCAGGCCCTATTATGTATCGCAACTGAGACCTGGGCAAGCCCATCGTTCCGCCGAAGAGGCCGTCGTCGTGCCCCCACCATTGCTGAAATGCTTCGGCATCCGACACAGGCAACGTCGGTGAGCCAGCGCACCGCGAACGGCGAAACAGTCGGCACACGCACGATCCGGGAGGTGGGCCAGAATTCGTCAGCACAAGTGGGCCAGACTCCATTGTCACGGCCAGTTGGCTTGTCCAGGGTCTCAGCGCCCTTGGCCGGACCGGTTGAAGTGCCGCTCGAGCCACCGGACGCCGAGACTGGCGGGGATGCTGATCATCACGTAGATGACAAACACGACTGAGTAGATTCTCATATAGCGGAACGTATCCGAGGCGATGAGCTGGCCCTGGAACATTAGTTCGGCGATCGAGATCGTCGAGACGAGTGCGGTATCCTTGAAGAGCGAGACGAAATAGTTTCCGGTCGGCGGTATGACGATGCGCCAAGCCTGCGGCAGGATAATGTAACGCATCGCCTGCCCGGAAGACATGCCGAGCGACTTTGCCGCTTCGTGCTGGCCGGACCCGACGGCTGCGATGCCAGCGCGAAATACTTCGCTCAAATAGGCGGCGTAGTTGATGCCCAGGCCGAGCAGTCCGGCACTAATGGGTGTCAGGCGGAGCCCGAAAGTCGGTAGCACGTAGTAGATGTAGAAAAGCTGCAGGAGCAGCGGAGACCCACGAATCAACTCAGATC
>DASRZB010000168.1:0-7596 GCA_035653855.1 Acidothermaceae bacterium
GGCCTGGACACCAGTCGTGCTGACCTGTCGTTGCGGTTGGCAGCGGGCAGCACCTTGCTGCTGTACAGCGATGGGCTGATCGAGACCCGCAACGCCGACCTCGATCACGGGCTAGAGCGGTTGCGGACTGCAGCTCGCTCGGTGGCTGCGTTGGACGTCGCCGAGCTGTGCGACGAGCTGGTGTCGGCGATGGTCGGAGCCACTCCCCACGATGACGTGACCGTGCTTGCGGTCCGCATTCCGCACTAGCTGGGAGCGCCTGAGTATCAAGCCGACATGGTCTGCAGGTGGGCACTGATGGCCGCGGCACTGGTCGGTCTCGCGAAGAAGTAGCCCTGGGCATACTCACAGCCGATCGTGGTCACTTCGTCGCGCTGCGCGTGCGTCTCGACGCCTTCTGCCGTGACGGCGAGGCCGAGCACATGTGCCAGGTTGGTGACCGCAGCGACGACGGCGCTGCCGGTCGAGAGTTCGCCGATATCGGCAATGAAACTCTGATCGATCTTGATGATGTCGATCGGCAGCCGCCGCAGATAGCTCAACGACGAGTAGCCGGTTCCGAAGTCATCGAGCGCGAGCCGCACGCCAAGAGCTCTGAGGTTTGCCAATAAGTCGATGGCATGGTCGAAGTCTTCGATGAACAGACTTTCGGTGACCTCGAGGATCAACGAACTTGGATCCATCTGCGTCCTGTCGAGGACGCTGGCGACGATCGAGCGGAAGTCGGGGCTCATCAACTGCCGGGCCGAGACGTTGACGGCCAGATCCAGCGTTATGCCGGGTCTCGCTCGGAGCCAATCGCGACGAGCAAGACAGCTGCGCTCGAGTACCCACGCGCCGAGTTGGCTGATGAGGCCGGTCTGCTCGGCGATGGTCACCATCGTCATTGCCGGCACGGCGCCCCGGACCGGGTCGTTCCAGCGCAAGAGCGCCTCGACGCCAGTGATTGATCCGTCGCGACTGCGCACGATCGGCTGATAGGCGAGCTCAAGCGTTCCCTCGGCGAATGCCGCCCTCAGGTCGATCTCGAGGCTGTCGCGGTCGGCAGACATCAACGCCTCACGCAAATCAATGATCTGGTGCCCGCCGCCGCCCCTGCGCTTGGCCTGGTACATCGCAATGTCGGCTTGAACAACGAGCTTGTCGGAGATGTCCTCCCCTGGGCCGGCGAAGGCCATTCCCACGCTCGCGGTGACCGCAAGCTGTACGCCGCCAACGGAGAACGGCTCGACAAACGCGCCATCGACGCGGATCGCGAGCGCCTCGACGTCCGCTGCGCTTTGCAGGTCCTCGCACAAGAAGACAAACTCGTCGCCGGAGAATCGCGCAAGGGTGTCACCAGGTCGGACGACGGCGGCGAGGCGCTGCGCGATCGCTCGCAGAAGGTCGTCGCCGACGTGGTGGCCGTGCGTATCGTTCACGCGTTTGAACCGGTCGAGATCGACGAAAAGTACGGCGGCGTTGGTGTGCGAACGCTGCGCGCGTTGTGCAGCGTGCTCCAACCGTTGCTGTAGTAGCAACCGGTTTGGCAGACCGGTCAGCGGATCGTGCAGTGCGCCGTGCCGAAACTGCTCCGAGGTCGTGCGGCTGTCTTCGCGCGCTTGCGCGTTCAGCAAGTAAGCAGCCGCAACGTCGGCCAGCGTTTGAGCGGCCGCCATGTCGTGTGGAGCGAGGTCACCCGGTGCGTCGCGATAGAGGTCGAGTGCACCGAGGCGGCCACTGCCATCGCGAAGGGGGAATGTGAAGACGGCGCCTAGGCCATTCGTGACCGCCGAGGGCCCGAACCGCGGAAAGCGCGTATCGGCGGTGAGGTCTGGTACCGAGATGGCCTCGCCGCGTTGGTAGGCCCACATGCATGGTCCATCGCGAAGCTCAGTCTGCAACCGCTCGAAAAGCATCGCGGACTCATCCGACGCGGCAATGTATTGCGGCGCATTGCCTGCCGAGATCAAGGTGACGCCGGCAGCCGTGATCGGCAAGATCTCGACGATGCGCCCGACCAGGTGGTCGAGGATTCGCTGGATCGGAAAGTCGGTCGCCAGCGTGCGTGCGAAATCGCTGAGAACCGCGGCGAGCTTTCCCTCGTCGACCACGAACACTCCCTGGGCGCGCTGATGACGCACGGCCCGCGAGAGTGTCTGGACGGGAAGATCCCGAACTCCAACGTTAGCAGCACGAAACAGCCCATCGTGTGTTTACTGTCCGATTCACCGCCCTATTCTCATCGTGAGCGACAGTCCTATTGGGGATCGTTCCCACAACTATGCCGGTGCTGGCGCGTGACCCGCAACCATGGCCGAGTGGCTGAATGCACCTGATCTGATAACGAAATCGCGTCGATCGTGTCTAGGCCGACTCCGCGGTCTTGACAGCAGGTGCTACCGCTTCGACACTCATGGCCAGCTGACGTGGGAACGTGCCCACGTAAGACCAGATTCGAAGGTCCCCAAATCGGGTGGCTTCCAACGAGCGGGTCCACGCGGTGGACCACAGGAGGATCCATGTTCATGGCTCGTAGAAACCGCGCGCTTCTCGGCGTGGTCGCGGTGGTCGCTCTCGCGATCGCCGGCTGCTCGTCCAAGGCCAAGACCGCTGCGGCACCGTCAACAAGCGCGGCACCGTCCAGTGCGGCCGCGGCCCCGTCGTCCGCACCAGTCGCGGCAACAAGCGCCGCAGCATCGTCCGCTCCTGCTTCTGCGCCTGCGTCCGCGCCAGCGGCTGGCGGCGCACCCGAGACCATCACCATCGGGTTGTTCGGCACCTTCGGCTTCAAGGAAGCCGGACTCTATGCGCAGTACGAGAAGCTGCACCCGAACATCACCATCAAAGAAGACGACGTTGAGCAGTCGAGCGACTACTACAAGGCGCTGCAGACCCACCTCGCGGCCGGTTCTGGCCTCGACGACATTCAGGCAATTGAGATCGGTTTCGTCGCCGATGTGACGGCGAACCACGCCGACCAGTTCGTCGACTTCAACTCTCTTCCTGAGGGTGCGCAGCTCAAGAGCACCTTCTACCCCTGGAAGTGGGCGATGGCGAGCACGTCCGACGGCAAGACCGTCGGCCTCGGAACTGACGCCGGTCCCGAAGCAATGTGCTACCGCCCTGACTTACTGAAGGCCGCTGGCCTGCCATCGGATCGTGCGGCGCTGAACACCCAATGGTCGACGTGGCAGGGCTTCATCGACTTCGGCAAGCAGTACACCGCGAAGACGCACAAGCCGTTCCTCGACTCTGCAGCGAGCATCTTCAATGCTGCGGTCACGCAGGGCACGGAGGGCTACGACAACGCCTCCGGCAAGCCCGACGTGAAGGGTTCTGACGGCGTCACCACCGCATGGGCACTCGCAACGTCCGCGGCGCAGGCAAAGATCACCGCGGGTCTCAGCCAGTTCTCGACCCCGTGGAACCAGGCATTCGCCAACGGTGCGTTCGCAGCGATCTCCTGCCCATCGTGGATGCTTGGCTACATCACCTCCGAAGCAGGGCAGGCCGTCTCCGGTGACTGGGACGTCGCGAACCTGCCTGGTGGCGCAGCAAACTGGGGTGGTTCGTGGCTCGGTGTGCCGAAGGCCGGAAAGCAGCAGGCTGACGCTGAGGCACTGGCCGAGTGGCTGACCGCTCCTGCACAGCAGATCACGATGTGGACCTCGCAGCAGCACTTCCCATCGTCGTCGACGGCGGCGGGGGACGCGTCGGTCGCGTCCGCCACCAGCGACTACTTCAACAAGGCACCGATCGGCCAGATCTTCGGCGCCTCGGCATCCAAGTTGAAGCAGCAGCCGATTGGCCCCTACGACACGCAGATCCAAAGCGACATCGACACCTCGCTCAGCAACGTGGAGACCAAGGGCGAAACGCCCACGAAGGCCTTCAGCGAGGCGCTGGCGAACATCGCACAGGTGGTCGGTAGCTGAAGAAGCGTGGTGCTCGCGCCGGCCGACCTGGGCTGGCGCGAGCACTGCATCGCTGAAGTCCGGCGACATCGGCGGTCCCCCCTTTTCCGTCGATGCCGCCGGCTTCATTCATGAATGAATTCGTTCGGCTTCGGTCGACGTTGAAGGGCTTTGGATGACAGTGCTCGCCGGCTCCGGCCGTCGTGCTGAAGCGCAACCTATTCGGCCACCGAAGCGGCGCCTCGGACGACTCGGTTCGCGTGCTGCGTACGCGTACGTTGCGCCATTCTTCGTGGTCTTTGCGGCGTTCGGCTTGTACCCGTTGCTGTACACCGGTTGGGTCTCGTTGCACAACGTCAACCTCGAGAACCTGCATCACTCGACGTGGATCGGGTTTCACAACTACGTGGCGCTATGGCACAACCAGTTCTTTTGGAACGCCCTTCGGAACACCATCACGATCGGCATCATCTCGACGGTCCCGCAGCTGTGCATGGCGCTCGGCCTTGCGCAACTCCTCAACTACAAGATGCGCGGCCGGACCTTCTTCCGGATCGCGATGTTGATGCCGTATGCGACGTCGGTGGTAGCCAGCACGCTCATCTTCGCCGAGCTTTTCGGCCGCGACTACGGCTTCATCAACTGGGTTCTGCACTTCTTTGGCGTGCACCACATCTACTGGACGAATGGCTCGCGTTGGCAATCGCAGATCGCCCTCGCCGCGATCGTCACGTGGCGGTGGACTGGCTACAACGCGTTGATCTATCTCGCCGGCATGCAGTCGATCCCGACCGATCAGTACGAGGCGGCCGCGATTGACGGCGCCAACAGGTGGCAGCAGTTCTGGTTCGTTACGGTGCCGTCGCTGCGGCCGACGATTCTCTTCACCATCATTATTTCCACGATTGGTGCGATGCAGATGTTTGCGGAGCCCTACCTGTTCGCGGGCGACGGGACGACGAACGGCGGCGGCCAGCACCAATTCCAGACGCTCGCGTTATTCATGTACCAACAGGGCTGGACGAACTTCCATTTGGGCCAAGCTGCGGCGACCGCCTGGACGATGCTCTTCATCATCCTGGCTCTCGTCGGCGTCAACGCGGCGCTTGCGCGCGGCCGCTCCGGTCGGAACTGAGGGGGCGACGATGGCAAAGCCGAAGGCGGGAAAGCAACTCACGGCGGGCCGCTACACGTATGTGGTGCTGGCCTTGGTCACGATCATTGCAGTGTTCCCCTTGTACTACACGCTGATCATCGCGTCTCACACCAACTATCAGATGGCGCAGACTCCACCGCCGTTCATCCCCAATGCGTCGGTCTTCCATAACATTCGCCTCGCGCTGCACGAACAGCCGTTGTTCAAGGCAATCGTGAACACCGTGATCGTCGCCGGCTCGATCACTATTGGAACTGTTGCTTTTTGCACGCTCAGTGGCTTCGCATTTGCCAAGCTGCATTTCCGGGGCAGCCGCTTATTGCTCGGCGTCACGGTCGCGACAATAGCGATTCCGCCGCAGCTCGGTGTCATCCCGTTGTTCCTGCTCATCGCGAAGCTGCACTGGGTCAACCACCTTCAGTCCGTGGTGCTGCCGACGTTGGTCAGCGCTTTTGGCGTCTTCTTCATGCGGCAATACCTCAGCAATGCGGTACCGACCGAGTTGCTCGAGGCCGGTTGGGTCGACGGCGCATCGACCTTCCGGATCTTCCGCTCGATCGTGCTGCCCATTGCGAGGCCGGCAATGGCTGTACTCGCCATGCTCACGTTCCTTGCGGCGTGGAATGACTTCTTCTGGCCGCTGATCGCATTGACCAGCCGGAATCCGACCGTGCAGATCGGCCTCGCCGGGCTGGGGTCGGGATACATACCGCAGCAGGCCGTCATCATGGCCGGCACGCTGCTGTGCACATTCCCCGTTCTGATCGTGTTCGCCCTGCTGGGGCGACAAATTGTCGGAGGCATTATGCAAGGCGCAGTCAAGGGATGACGCAGATCGAGTCGACCGATGCGCAAGACCTCGACGCCGGCAGTCTGCGATTTCCCGCCGGGTTCGTCTGGGGAACCGCGACCGCGGCGTATCAAATCGAGGGCGCGGTGGTGGAGGACGGGCGGACCGCATCGATCTGGGACACCTTTAGTCACACGCCAGGCAAGGTGCTCGGCGGCGACACCGGTGACATGGCAGCCGACCACTACCACCGGTACAAGACTGACGTTGCGTTGATGGGTGAGCTCGGTGTGACCGCGTATCGGTTTTCCACGTCGTGGTCGCGGATTATTCCGTCGGGCTCCGGGCCGGTGAACCCCAAGGGCATCGATTTCTACTCAAGGCTCGTCGACGAGCTACTCACTCACGGTGTCGCGCCCGCGCTCACCCTTTACCACTGGGACCTTCCGCAAGAGCTGCAAGATGCCGGCGGTTGGACTGCACGCAGCAACGCCGAGCACTTCGCCGACTACGCAGCGGCCGTCGCCGCTGCGCTTGGCGATCGGGTGGGTTTGTGGACCACCTTGAATGAACCGTGGTGTTCGGCGTTCCTCGGCCACGCCGCGGGAGTGCACGCGCCAGGACACGCAAACGGAGCTGAGGCGCTGCGCGCCGTGCACCATCTGCTACTCGGCCACGGCCTGGCAACACAAGCACTGCGCACGACACTGCCTCCCGCCGCGCAAATCGCGATCACCCTCAATCCCGCTGTCGCGCGCCCCGCAACCGACTCGCCGGCTGATGCCGCCGCGGCCCGCAAGGTCGACGGCCTGCAGAACCGAATCTGGCTCGACCCGCTTTTCGGATCGGGCTACCCCGCCGACGTGCGCGAGTTCACCGCGTCCGTCAGCGACTGGAGCCACGTTCGGGATGGCGATTTGGCGGCAATCGCGGCGCCTATCGACCTACTCGGAGTCAACTACTACAACCCGGTCGTCGTCCGGCATTACGACGGTGCGGGTCCGCGAGCCAATGCCGATGGTCACGGTGACGGCGCCGGCGAAACCTGGCCGGGATGCGGCGACGTCGAGTTCCTCGATGTGCCGGGCAGGCACACGGCGATGGGCTGGCCCGTCGACGCGAGCGGGTTGGGCGAGTTGCTTGCGCGCTTGTGGCGCGAGTACCGGATACCCATGGCAATCACCGAAAACGGTGCTGCGTATGAGGATGTTGTCGCGCCGGATGGCGCGATCCACGACAGCGATCGAGTGCGCTACCTGCACGAACATCTTGCTGCGATACACGGCGCGGTCACGGACGGCATCGATGTCCGCGGGTACTACCTGTGGTCACTGCTCGATAACTTCGAATGGGCGTGGGGCTACTCCAAACGGTTCGGGATCGTTCGCGTCGATTTTGAGACGCAGCAGCGAACAGTGAAGGACAGCGGGCTGTTCTACTCCGGCGTCGTGCGGACGAACACCTTGCCGCCGATCTAGGCCAACGTCGCTGGGCAGGTGCGCTCTAGCTCGACTCGCGAACGATCAACTCAGTCGGCACGATGAGGGACGCCGAGCGGTGGCCAGGATTGCGCACCTCATTCAGCAGCAGCCGGGCAAGTGATCGGCCGATCTCCTCCATGGGCTGCCGCACGCTGGTCAACTGAGGGTTGGCGAGTCGGGCCGCGTGCGAGTCATCGAATCCGACGACGGCAACATCGTCGGGAACGGTGCGGCCGGCGGCACGCAGCGCCCGCATCGCCCCGATTGCCATCA
>DASRZB010000169.1:0-4133 GCA_035653855.1 Acidothermaceae bacterium
CGACGACGTAAGGAAATAGGATGCGACCGCGGCAACCAGGTAGCACGCACCCGCGATGTTCACTACTCGCATCGAGTGATGGTTGACGAGTCCGTTGTTGATGGCATATTCGACCAATGCGGGCCCAGCGAGCGTCGCGGCCAACGCGCACACCAGCACCACGAGGGCCGCGAGCGACCTTCGCCGGTAGGGGCGCAGCATCGCGAGCGATACGCGCACGAGGTGTTGGTTCGGCAATGCGACTGCCGGCCGGACTCGTCTCAGCCGCATTGATCGAGCCCCGCCACGTCGTCGTCGGTGTCGTCGACGATTCCGAGAACCTGACGGTAGCGAGCAGACGTTGCCACGAGCTCGTCGTGTGTACCGGTCGCCGCGACCCGGCCGCGATCGATCAGCACCACGCGGTCGGCCATGGCGATCGTGGCCGCCCGATGGGAGATGAGGACGATTGTTTGATCGTGGGACAGGCCCTCAAGGCCCGCGATGATCTCCCGCTCCTTCTCGGCGTCGACGGCCGACGTCGCGTCGTCGAGGACGAGCACCCTCGGGTCGGCGAGGATTCCGCGAGCGAGCGCGACTCGTTGACGTTGGCCGCCCGATAGCGACAGACCTCGCTCACCGACGACGCTGTCGTAGGCGAGCGGCAGTTCGGCGACAAACTCGTCAGCCTGCGCCACTCGCGTCGCAAGCTCAAGTTCGGCATCGGTAGCAACAGGTGAACCCACCCGCAGATTGGCCGCGATGGTGTCGTCGAAAAGGAAGTTGTCCTCGAACACGACCCCTACCGCGGCGCGCACGGTGTCAGTCGAGAGCTCGCGAAGGTCGACGCCCTCAATGCGAACTGCGCCGGCATCCGGGTCGTAAAGGCGAGCGAGCAACGCGGCCACCGTGGTCTTGCCGCAACCCGTCGGCCCGACCAGCGCGACGACCTCGCCGCTGGCGATCTCGAGGTTGAATCCATCGAGCACGAGTTCGTCGCTGCCTGGGTATCCGAACGTGATGTCCTCGAAAGAGACACGACCCACGTGAGACCCGCGAGGTAGCGGCTTTGGATCGGCGGGTTCCAGGATCGCCACCCGGTGACTCATCACCGCCTCTAGCCGGCGGGCTGACACCAGTGCGCGCTGCACCTGGACGACGAACCAGCCGATCGCCTGGAGCGGCCCGGTCACCACGGCGAGATAGGTGTTGAACGCGAGCAGCATGCCGACGGTGAGTTCGTGGTGCAGCACGAGATAGCCACCGAACCAGTTCACGGCGACTAGCTCGAACATCGGCATGACGTTCAGTAGTGGGTTGTAGCGGCAACGCATCCGCACGATCTCGATCGATCGGGCCCGCACGGCGTCGGCCTGGCGGCCCAGCCGGCGCTCAAGGATCGACTCGGCGCCGAAGCCCTTGACCGCGCGGATCCCGCTGAGCGCCTCCTCGACGACACCCGCGAGGTCGCCGCGCTCGCGTTGCAACTCCCCGAGGATCGGGCGAACTCGAGTCGAGTATCGAAGGGACGTGTACGCGACGATCGGCAGGCCAGCCACGGCGACAAGGCCGAGCAGCGGGTTGATCACAACGAGGACCACGGCAACGGCGACGATGGTGAGTGTGTTCGCGATCCAGATCGGCGTTGACGACACCAGCGCCTGGATCTGGAAGAGGTCACTCGTGACTCGTGAGAGCAGCTGACCCCGGTTCACCCGATCGTGATAGCCGACATCGAACCCGAGGAGGCGGGTGAAGAAACTGCGCCGCAGCTCAGCCTCCACTGTGCGCGAGGAGATGCCGTTGTAGTAGCGCCGCAGACCCGAGGTGACCGCTTGCACGACACCGAGGACGGCGATGATCCCGCCGAGGATCCCCAGCGTGCGCCAGTGATGACCGATGAGGCCACTGTCGACGGCGCGGCCGCCGAGTTCGGGGATGGTGACGATGGCGACGGTACAGATAAGGGCCGCGGCGACCGAGGTGCCTTCGGCTCGCCAATGGCCACGCATCGCCTGGAGCAGAAACCTGGCGCCCCCGCGGGCGCCCGTATCGGTGTCTGTCGCTTGCTCCGTGTCCCGTGCTGGCTGTGGGTATGCGTTTGTGTGCAAAACAGTGGTCAAGACCGTCGGGGCGCCACCAATCACGGTGAACGTGTGTCCCCGGTGCACCCCCTCGAGAATCCAGCTTTGGTCAGGCGGTGGCCTCATTTTCGGACCAGCCGCCCGAAAGCGAGGCCAGCGCGGCCCTAAATCGCGGTGATCTCGGCGCCGCCGGTGCACCTACCCTGGAATCCATGGACGCCGGCCCGGGCACCGACCGCGCTAGCGTCGGCACGTCGCGCAACACCTACCTCGACCTGATCCGGGTCGTCGCAATCGCCGCGGTCGTCGTCGGTCACTGGATCGCCACCGGCATCACCTACCAGCACGGCCAGCTCGACGGCATCGACGTGCTCGGTGTCTCGCCATGGACCTCCTGGCTCACCCTCATCTTCCAGGTAGTCCCGCTGTTCTTCCTGGTCGGCGGGTACGCAAGCGCCCTTTCGTGGACGAGGTATCGAGCAACAGGTGGCTCCCCGTTCGGCTGGACCCAGCGGCGGGCGCGGCGCCTCCTGGTGCCGACGGCCGGCTACATCGCGGCCATGTCGGTCACCGTCGTGGCTTGCACGGCCGCAGGCGCCGATCGGGGCGATCTCGAGGAGGCCGGGTGGGCGCTGTCGCTCCACCTCTGGTTCCTAGCGCCGTACCTGCTGCTCCTACTGCTGACCCCGGCCCTTCTCGCACTGCACCGCCGCTACAGAATCGCCGTGCCCGCAGTGATGGCAGCCACAGCAGTGCTGATCGACGTCGCTGTGATCAAAGGGCACTGGCACTTCGTGGGTTGGGCGAACTACTTGCTGGTGTGGGGAACGTTCCATCAGCTCGGGTTCGCGTGGCACGACGGATTTCTAGCCGGACGACGAGGGCGAGCGTTGGTGCTAGCAACCGCTGCGTTATTCGCATTAGTGACACTGATCTGGTGGGGGCCGTATCCGGTCAGTATGGTCGGCGTCCCGGGTGCACGCATCCAGAACGCCTCGCCGCCGTCCGCCGCACTCCTTGCGTTCGGATTGGCGCAGATCGGCATCGTGCTGCTCGCCTCGCGATCCGTCTCGGCATGGCTTGCGCAGCCCGCTCGCGGTCGGCTTCGCGGTTTCATCCAGCGCGCCAACACGATGACCATGCCGATCTACCTGTGGCACATGGTGCCGGTCGTGATCATCACGCTCATCGCCTATCCGAACCGTTGGGTCGCGCAACCGCCGATCGGCTCCCGCGAGTGGTGGCTGCAGCGCATCCCGTGGGTCGCGGCACTGACCGTCGTGCTCGCAGCGGTACTCGCCGTGGTCGTGCTCGCCGCACAACTCCTCCAAGCCCGCCGCCGAAGGCATCAGGAGCCAAGCCAGAACGAAACGATCGGTCGGCCGGCGATGCTCGGCCTCGGTGTCGCGATCACGGTCGCGACCCTCGGGCGGCTCGCGGTCTGGGGTTTCGCACCGAACGGTTCGCTCGACACCGTCACCGTCGGATGCTTCGCCATCGGGCTGCTGCTCGTTTTCGCGGCCGGTGCCTACCCAGGTGCCTTAGGGGTCGTGGGACGCTCGCTGCGTGACGAGCCGGCGAGAACAAGTGCGGGCACGCCGGCGTGCGTATCCGCGCCGCCGGTGGCGGTGGCTGGTGGGGCTGGTCTTCCCGAACATGGAGCACCGGCACCACCTCATCGAGCAGGCTGACCGCGCCCGCCGCTGCGATCTCACGTGGTACGGCAGCCCGGTCACGTCGTCGCTGCACGTGACAGTTCAACGCCACGGCGGCCACCAAGGGGTACCGCCATTGGCTCGGCTCGCACTACCGCTGGTGCGCGGTCGCGACGGGCTGGGCGATCCGCGATGGGCGGCACGCACGGTCGAGGACTTCCGTCTGGCGCAAGAACAGGCGCTCGCCGACGTGACACGCCAACCCATCGACGTCCGGATTGATGGTGTGGTGCATGACGGCGAAGCCGTGATTGTCGGAGACGACTGGGCCGCGTTCGTCGGGCTGCCCGATGAGGAGTTCACCATCGAGTTCAGCGCGCATGCGTGGCCGATCGACGATCTCGCGATCGTGGCC
>DASRZB010000170.1:0-4799 GCA_035653855.1 Acidothermaceae bacterium
TGCGGTCACGTGAGGGGCACCCTTCATTCGATGGCCGCAGCTATTAGGTCTTGGCCGCTCCCGACGATAACAAGTGCGTCCGAGCAGGTGGAAAAGCTCGACCGTTTCGCCGGGGTTCACGCACGATGAGTGAACCGCGACAACGGTAGGGTCGAAGAGCAGTCCTGCAGGGAGGTGAGGCTCGTGGCTGGTCGTGAAGACTCTCACGATGGCCAGACCAGTGGCTCGCGCGCCGACGATCGCGCCGATGCCCGACAGCTGCAAGCGCAGCTCGGACTCCTCGAAGAGGAGATCTCGATGTTGCGCCGCAAGCTCACTGAATCGCCGCGAAGCGTCCATCTGCTTGAGGAGCGGTTAGCCGACGCGCAGGCAAGTCTGGCTGGCGTGACCGGGCAAAACGAGCGTCTCGTCACGACGTTGAAGGAAGCCCGCGAGCAGATCATCGCGCTGCGCGAGGAGGTCGACCGGCTTGCTCAGCCACCGTCGGGGTACGGCGTGTTTCTTGGTCGTCACGACGATGGCACCGTCGATGTGTTCACCGGCGGCCGCAAGCTGCGCGTCACCGTAAGCCCCGCTGTCGAAGGCGAGGAGCTTCGCAAGGGCCAGGAAGTCATGCTCAACGAGGCGCTGAACGTGGTCCGCGCATTGGCGTTCGAACGCCAAGGCGAAGTCGTGATGTTCAAGGAAGTCCTCGAGGACGGCGAACGCGCTCTCGTCATCGGTCACAGCGACGAGGAGCGGGTGGTCATGCTGGCCGACACGCTGCTCGACGCCCCTTTGCGCGTCGGTGACTCGCTGCTGCTCGAGACGCGATCGGGTTACGTGTACGAGCGGATTCCCAAGGCCGAGGTCGAAGAACTCGTTCTCGAGGAAGTTCCTGACATCGACTACTCGGCGATCGGCGGCCTTGCCGCACAGATTGAACAGATTCGCGACGCGATCGAGCTGCCCTACTTGCACGCCGATCTCTTCCGCGAGCACGAATTGCGACCCCCGAAGGGAGTGCTGCTTTACGGTCCTCCTGGTTGCGGGAAGACCTTGATCGCCAAGGCCGTGGCGAACTCTCTCGCCAAGAAGGTCGCCGAGGTCACCGGCCAGCCCGAGGGCAAGAGTTTCTTCCTCAACATCAAGGGCCCCGAGCTGCTGAACAAGTACGTGGGTGAAACCGAGCGCAAGATCCGCCTTGTGTTCCAGCGTGCTCGCGAGAAGGCCAGCGATGGCAACCCGGTCATCGTGTTTTTCGACGAGATGGATTCAATCTTCCGCACCCGTGGTTCGGGCGTGAGCTCCGACGTCGAACTGACGATCGTGCCGCAGTTGCTCAGTGAGATCGACGGTGTCGAGGGGCTCGAGAACGTCATCGTGATCGGTGCCTCGAACCGCGAAGACATGATCGACCCCGCGATTCTTCGTCCCGGTCGGCTCGACGTAAAAATCAAGATCGAGAGGCCGGACGCCGAGGCGGCGCGCGACATTTTCAGCAAGTACATCAAGGCGAATCTGCCGCTGCATGCAGAAGATCTTGCCGAGCACGGCGGATCACGCGAGGCGACCGTACAGGCGATGATCCAGCGCACCGTCGAGCGGATGTACGACGAAACCGAGGAGAACCGGTTCCTCGAAGTCACCTACGCAAACGGCGACAAGGAGATCCTGTACTTCAAGGATTTCAACTCTGGCGCGATGATCCAGAACATTGTCGACCGCGCGAAGAAGATGGCGATCAAGGATTTCATCGAGAGCGGCAACAAGGGTCTGCGCATGCAGCACCTGATGTCGGCCTGCGTCGATGAGTTCAAGGAGAACGAGGATCTCCCCAACACGACCAACCCCGACGACTGGGCGCGGATCTCCGGCAAGAAGGGCGAGCGGATCGTGTACATCCGCACGTTGATCTCCGGGAAGCAGGGCACCGAAGCTGGCAGGTCGATCGACACGATCGCGAACACCGGCCAGTACCTCTGACAACCTGACTCGACCTCTGGAAGCCATTGCGCCGGTTAGGCACGTAGGCTGATCTGATGACCGTGCAGCGGGTTATGGGAATCGAGACCGAGTTCGGTATCTCGGTGCCCGGTCACCCGACCGCGAACGCGATGGCGGCGTCCTCGCAGATCGTCAATGCGTACGTGCCTGGGTTTCTCCCTCGTGAGGTGGCTCGCGACCGCACGTCAAACGGTCGACGCCCCAAGTGGGACTTCGAGGAAGAAAACCCGCTGCGCGACGCGCGCGGCTTCGACCTCAATCGTGAAGTCGCAGACCCGTCGCAGCTCACGGACGAGGATCTCGGGCTGGCCAACGTCATCCTGACGAACGGCGCGCGTCTCTACGTCGACCACGCCCACCCGGAGTACTCCTCACCCGAGATCACCAATCCGCTCGATGCGGTGCTGTGGGACAAGGCCGGCGAGCGGGTGATGGCGGAGGCCGCTCGGCGGGCGGCCACCGTCCCCGGCAGCTGGCCGATCCAGCTCTACAAGAACAACACCGACAACAAGGGCGCCAGTTACGGCTGCCACGAGAACTACCTCACCAATCGCAGCACCCCGTTCACCGAGATCGTCCGGCACCTGACACCGTTCTTCGTGACTCGGCAGGTCTTCTGCGGGGCCGGTCGGGTCGGCATCGGCGCCGACGGGCGGGGCCACGGCTTCCAGATCAGCCAGCGCGCTGACTTCTTCGAAGTCGAGGTCGGTCTGGAGACGACGCTGAAGCGGCCCATCATCAACACGCGTGACGAGCCGCACTCCGACCCGGAGAAGTACCGCCGGCTGCACGTGATCATCGGCGACGCGAACATGAGCGAGATTGCGACCTATCTCAAGATGGGATCGACAGCGCTTGTCCTCGCCATGATCGAGGACGGCTTCCTGACCGACGATTTCTCTATCGAAGGCCCGGTGGCTGCCCTGCGGGCGGTCTCTCATGACTCGACACTGAACCACCGCGTCACCTTGCGCGATGGCCGCAAGATGACCGGCATCCAGGTGCAGATGGAGTACCTGGAGCAGGCTCGCAAGTACGTCGAAGACAGGTTCGGCGCCGACGCCGACGACGTCACGCGCGATGTGCTCGACCGGTGGGAGTCGGTCCTGTCGCGGTTGTCGGAGGACCCGATGCAACTGTCGACCGAGCTCGACTGGGTTGCCAAGCTGTCGCTTCTCGAGGGTTACCGCGATCGCGAGAACCTGAACTGGGAAGCCCACAAGCTGCAGCTCGTCGACCTGCAGTACCACGACGTGCGGGCCGACCGTGGCCTCTACAACCGGCTCGTCGCGCGGGGGAGCATGCAGACCCTGCATACCGAAGACGCCATCGTGGCGGCGATGACAGATCCGCCGGAGGACACTCGCGCCTATTTCCGCGGCCGCTGTCTTGCCAAGTTCGGCACCGAGGTCGCCGCGGCGTCGTGGGACTCGGTCATCTTCGATCTACCCGGGCGCGATTCACTCCAGCGCATTCCGACACTCGAGCCCTTGCGGGGCACGAAGGCACATGTTGGCGACCTCATCGATCGGTGCGCCACGGCCACCGAACTCGTCGCAACGCTCACCGATTCGCACTGAACGCCGCGCCGTCACCGATCGCGCGCCGGGTCGCCCGCCTCGAAGGCCAGCGCGCAGGTAATGTCGGCACAGCGCCGCCGGTTACGCGTCATGCGCCCGGCAGCTGAGAAACCCGGAGGGGCAGATGGCCGAGAAGGACGCCGGAGGTCAGCAGCGGTCCAACCGCCGCTCGACTGAGGCCGACGAGGTGGACACCGACGAGACCGCTAGCAGCGACCTCAAGGACCGCCAGGAAAAGCTCAACGAGGATGTCGATTCGATCCTCGACGAGATCGATGAGGTTCTCGAGGAGAACGCCGAGGAGTTCGTCCGGTCTTACATCCAAAAGGGTGGCCAGTGACGACCGACGGTTCAGGCCGGCTCCCGACCGCGTTTCACCAGCCGGGAGTCGGCTCATTCGCCGACTTCCTCGGAATGCACGCGCCCGACATGATGCCCGGCAAGCGCACCCTCGGACCTGGCACAGTCGACGCGCCGCACGGTACGACGATCGTGGCGGTGACCTACACGGGTGGCGTCGTGATGGCAGGCGACCGCCGCGCCACGATGGGCAACGTCATCGCGCAGCGCGACATCGAAAAGGTGTTCCAGGCTGACGAGCATTCATGCGTGGGCATCGCCGGCACGGCGGGTCTTGCCATCGAACTCGTCCGGCTGTTCCAGGTCGAACTCGAGCACTATGAAAAGCTCCAAGGGGCGACACTTTCCCTTGAAGGCAAGGCAAATCGGCTCTCGATGATGATCCGTGGCAACCTGCCGATGGCGATGCAAGGCCTCGCGGTCGTGCCGATGTTCGCCGGTTACGACCTGCTCGTCAGTGACCCGCAGAAGGCGGGTCGCATCTTCTCCTTCGACGTCACCGGCGGCCGCTACGAAGAGCATTCGTTCCACGCCGTCGGCTCCGGTTCGATGTTTGCGCGCGGAGCGCTGAAGAAGTTCTTCCGCGAGGACTTCAGCCAGCAAGACGCCGTCCGCGCATGTGTCGAGGCGCTCTACGACGCAGCCGACGACGACTCGGCGACCGGTGGTCCTGACCTCACCCGCCAGATCTACCCGGTGGTTGTCTCGTGCTCGATCGAGGGCTTCCAGCGAGTCGCCGACGACGTTTTGCACGACATGGTCGGCCGTGTGGTCGATGCCCGCATGATCCGGCCCGGCGGCCCAGCCGCGCCCCTCAGCTGATCGACTCTGACCGACTCGTGACCCCTCAAAGACAGAGACAGACCAGGAGCA
>DASRZB010000171.1:0-5722 GCA_035653855.1 Acidothermaceae bacterium
TTTGGTGCCTTGCGTCGTCGACAGCGGCGCGCCGTCGGCGAGCGTCAGCCCACCGTGGGCGGCAGAACCGGCAGCGACGGCAGAACCGCTGGCTGCGGCAGAACCACTCGCCGCGGCGGACGTAGCTGCAGTTGTTGGCGCTGATGAGGTTGCAGGTGCGGTGCCGCTGGCGTTTGGACTCGGACTGTTGCTCTTACTGGTGCAGGCGACCGCGCCGAGGGCAATGACGCCCACCAACGCAACGCCGGCAAGGGATCTGCGGTACATACGGACCTCTCCCAACAGGTCGGCGTTTGACGCCGACGATCGATTCGACCGGGGATCTTTTGTGCAGGAGGCATCGCAGCCTCCGTGGTCTCGGGCAGAGCTGCCGCCCAACTCGGTGAATCCGCGGTCGCGGATCTGCGAGTGCGGGCGAGCACAACGTGGCGCGGGCAAGTCCTTCGTGGAGGAGCCCGTTCAGTGGCGACACCGACTGGTGTGCCAGCCGACGACGCGCAAATCGCTCTCATGTGCGTTCCCCGCTCTCCGGAGGGCCCTCGGTGAGCGAAGCTGTATGGCCCGGCTGTGGTAGCTCCAGCGGCGCGGACTCGTGCAACCAACATGCCGCCGTGTGCTTCTCGGCGACGCGGAACGCGGGTGGCACGTCCGTTGAGCAGATCGGCATGGCATGCGGGCAGCGCGGGTGGAATCTGCAGCCGGACGGCGGTTGTACCAACGAGGGCGGAGCGCCGGCGGCTCCTGGCCACACTTTCTGGTCAGCGTCCGGATCAGGTGCGGCGCTCAGGAGCAGTTTCGTGTACGGGTGCGCCGGTGAATTAGCGATGCGGTCAGCTGGCCCGACCTCGACCACTTTGCCGGCGTACATCACCATGATGGTGTCGGCGAGGTAGCGAGCCGAAGCGATGTCGTGCGTCACGTACAGAATCGCCAGTCGCTCTCGATCGCGCAGGTCCGCGAGCAGGTTCAAGACGCCAAGGCGAATCGACACATCGAGCATCGACACGGGCTCGTCGGCCAACAGCACCTTGGGTTGCACTGCCAACCCTCGCGCGATGGACACCCGCTGGCGTTGCCCACCGGACAGTTCGTGCGGGTACTTGCCGATGAACTGCTCGGCTGGCTCAAGTGCGACCCGCCGCAGCAGGTTCAGGACGGCTTCCTCGACATTGCCGCCGTCGCGTCCGTGGATGATCAGAGGACGGCTCAAGATGTACCGGACCGCGTGCACAGGGTTGAGCGATTCGAACGGATCTTGCAGGACAAGCTGCACGGACTGCCGATACTCCGCCGGCACCCGCTTGGTGAGGCGTACCTCTTCGCCTTGGAAATAAAGCTTGCCGGAGGTGAGATTTTGAGTGCGTGCCAGCATCCTCGACAGCGTCGACTTTCCAGATCCGCTCTCCCCCACGACGGCGGTGACCGTGCCTGGATACAGAGCGACCGAAATGTTCTCCGCTGCGTGTACGATACTTCGGCCCGTACGTCCGACGCGTACCCGGTAGTGTTTCGTGACGTCGACTGCCTCGAGCAACGGCACGTCGCGGCCGCTCACGGTCGCCGTCCCCGCATACTCGGCAGCGCCGCGGCGGTGCCGGCGGCGGGTGGCACCTGACCAAGTTCAGGCGGAACCTCATGCGTGCCGTCTTGCAGCCAACACAAGACTTCGCGGGTCCCCGCTGCATCGTGAAGTGTGAGCACGGGAGGATCCTGCGTCTTGCAGACATCCATGGCCCAAGCACAGCGGGGATGGAACGGACACCCACTCGGCACCTTCCGCAGGTCAGGCGGTGAGCCTTCGATGCCGGCCATCACCTTCTTTGGACCATGCAACGAAGGGAACGACCTGGTGAGCCCGTACGTATAAGGGTGTCGTGGGGCCCGGAAGAGCGCCTTTGCCGGCGCCTTTTCAACCAGCCGGCCGGCGTACATGACCGCGATCGTGTCGGCAATCTCGATGAGTAGCGACAAGTCGTGAGTGATGAACAACACGCTGAACCCGAGGTGTTCGCGCAGTTCCATCAAGGCTTCGAGGATCTCGCGCTGGATGACGACGTCCAATGCAGTAGTGGGCTCGTCCATGATCAGCAAGCTCGGGTGCAGTGCCACGGCCACGGCGATCATTACCCGTTGCCGCATACCGCCGGAGAGCTCGTGCGGATAGCTGTTCAGCCGGTCGGCACTGATGCCAACCATCTCGAGGAGCTCCTTTGCGCGAGCCCGACGCTGGGCGCGCGTCATGGTCTTCTCGTGTGTCTTCAACACATCGTTGATGAGCGTGCCGATTCGCAGCACCGGATTGAGAGCGTGGAGAGCGCTTTGAAACACGACCGCGATATCCGACCAGCGGACCGCCCGCACGACATCCGGGTCATCGGTCAGCAAATCCACGAGTCGCGGCTCGAGTGAGCCCGCCGGATTCGCTGAACCGACTGGTTCATCAAGCGCGTTGGCATCAGCAGGCCGGTAAGACCCCTTTGGCCAGTCGTAGAAGAAGGCCTGGCCGCCCGTGATTACGCCGGGGTCGCGCAGCAATCTGGTCACCGCGTACGCCAGCGTCGACTTGCCGCTTCCGCTCTCTCCCGCGAGACCGACGACCTCGCCGCGACGAATCGTCAGACTCACATCGTCGACCGCATGGACTGGGTCGTCACCCAATCCGTAGTCGACGCTGAGGTCGCGGATCTCCAGCAACACGTCCGCACCGTGATGTGTCGTGCGCAGCGAACTCTGCGAGAACTGCGAGACCGGCCGCCGTCCGTTAGAGAGGGTCACGGCGCCTCCCCGAATTCAGCACCCAGAGACGGGTAGTTCGCGTCGATCGCCCGTGTACGAATCACAGGGGTGAATCCGAGCTGCGGTCGCACCTTGAAGCCCAAGCTCTTGCGGACCTTGCGGCCACCGGTGGCAATCCGCAGCCGCGGGTTAATGAACTCATCGATGCCGAAATTGATCAACGCGAGACTCGTACCGAGAAGCGCGATGGCAATTCCCGGAGGGATGTACCACCACCAAAAGCCCGACTCGACCGCTGAACTCGAGGTCGCGTCGAACAGCATCGTCCCCCAGTTGTAGTCGACGCCCGCACCGACAACGGTAAGAAATCCAAGACCCACATATGTCCCGATGGCGTACAGCGTCGTGAAGAGGAACGACGACGCGATCACCGGCGTCAGGTTCGGCATGATCTCGGCCATGATGACCCGCCACGCACTCTCACCGCTGACCCGAGCCGCTTCGACAAAGTCCCGGCTGCGCATCGACATCGCCTGCGCGCGAAGGACCCGCGCACCCCATGCCCATCCCGTCAGGGCGATGACCAATCCGATGATCAACGGATTGCTGGTCCGAGTGGGTCCGAGAAAGGCGCCGACCGCAATCAGCAGAGGCAGCGCCGGGATCACCAAGAACACGTTCGCGATCACGGACAGCACCTCATCGACCACACCGCCGATGTACCCAGCAGTGATGCCGATCACCACAGACAGCAGTGTCGCGATAGCGCCGGCCAAGAACGACACCAGGATGGTCGGTCGGGTGCCAGCGAGCAGTTGCGAAAAGACGTCACCACCGATGTTGGTCTGCCCGAGCCAGTGGTGTGCGCCTGGCAGTTGCGTAGCAATCGTCGATCCTGCTCTTGGTGGCCCGACGAGAGGCCCGATCGCCGTCGGCTTGTACGGCGCAACAATCGGGCCAATTACCGCGAGCAGAAGGAAAAAGCCGAGCATGACCAAGCCCACGATCATCTTCTTCGAGTGACCCGGCCGGAACCGCCGGCGCGGCCGGTGCGCGGCAGAAGCCAGTGGGACCGCTCCCGCCGCGTCACCCGGAGTGACCTCAACAATCGCCACGTGTGCTCACGCCTCCTGACGCGTGCGCGGGTCGAGCGCCACGTACACGATGTCCGCCAGGAAGTTCGCCGCAAGCACCACGAGCGTGATCACCAAGAAGATGCCCTGCACCAACGAATAGTCGAGACTCTTCACAGCCGCGAGCAAAGTGAAACCGATGCCGGGGTACGAAAAGACGATCTCGGTGAGGAGCGACCCGCCGACGACGAAGCTGAGCGCGAGCGCGAAGCTCGAAACCTGGGGCAGGACCGCGTTGCGAACGGCGTACCAGATCACCCGATGCTTGGGCAGCCCGGCTGCTTCTGCAAGTAGTACGTAATCTTCGTCGCGCACCGTCACCATCATGTTGCGCATACCGATGATCCAGCCGGCCAACGACGCGGCCACGATCGTTAGTGCAGGCAAGATCCCGTGGTAGATGGCGTCCTTGATGAACGTCCAGTTCACCCCGATCGAGCTCTTGGTGAAGTCGTAGCCGCCCACCGACGGGAAGAACTTGAAGCGGACGGAGAAGAGCAACACCAGCAGCGTTGCCATGAAGAAGTAAGGCATCGCCTGTATGAACGTCGTGATCGGCAGCAACCCCTCCAACCACGATCCGCGCTTCCACGCCGCCAACGTGCCGATCGAAGTGCCAACCACGAAACTAATCACTGTCGAGAGGCCCACGAGGACGACGGTCCACCACATGTGTTGCGCGATGATGTGCGTGACCGGCACGTTGCCAAGACTCAGCGAGTAGCCGAGGTCGCCGTGCAGCAGCATGTTCCAGAAATGCAGATACTGCTGGAATAGGCTCTGGTGGGTGCCTCCGTATTGAAGTTCCAGTGCCGCGAGCGCCTGTGGGGGCGCGCTCTTCATCCCCGCAAGCGCGGTGAGCACCGGATCGCCCGGCACCATACGCGGGATGAAGAAGTCGAGGGTGATCGCGGCAACAGCCGCCACCAGATAGAACCCGATTCGCCGAGCAAAGAGTCGCATGGCTCACACCCGCCGAGGGTCGGGGAGGTGCGCTGCAACGCGCAACCTGTTCACGCAACGACCCCGGTCGTCGCGACGCGGTGGCGTTGCACGATGTCCGCGTAACGTCGCCCGCTCGTCTTGACGGTGCGTTGCTGAGTTTCGTAGTCGACTCGCACCAGCCCAAAGCGCTTATCGTAGCCATAGGCCCACTCAAAGTTGTCGATTAACGACCACGCGAAATAGCCCGCAATCGGTGCTCCACGGCGCCGCGCTCCGGCACACGCATCGACATGAGATTCGAGGTACTGCGTGCGTTCGACATCATCAACGAAGCCGTCGTTGTCAGGATTGTCGACCCAGGCAGACCCATTCTCGGTGACGTAGATCTTCTGTGGTGCGTAGTCGTCGGCCACGCGAACGAGGATGTCTTCCAGACCTTGCGGGTATACCTCCCACCCCATTGCGGTTTCCACAGCGTCAGGTACGCGAACCGCCGCAACTCTTGGAGCCACGGCTGTCGGGTCGTCTTGGGCAACCTCGCGGAAGTAGTAGTTGACGCCAAGACAATCAAGCGGCTGTGCGATCACGTCGAGGTCGTTCCCCCGAATGGGAGGTTCAACGCCGTACAGGTCGACCATGTCTTGGGGATAGCCGCGGCCATGAATGGGGTCGAGCCACCAGCGGTTCGTGTGACCGTCGCCACGTCGTGCTGCGGCGATGTCTTCGGCGCGATCGCTGGCGGGGAGAACAGGGCTGAGATTGTTCACAATGCCGATTGACGGCGTCAGCTTCGCGGTCGACCGAACCGCCTGGACGGCGAGTCCGTGCCCCAGGTGCAAGTGGAACGATGCCGGAACCGCCGCAGCGATGTCCTTGATCCCTGGCGCCATGACCCCCTCGAGATGGCC
>DASRZB010000172.1:0-10953 GCA_035653855.1 Acidothermaceae bacterium
TTCCTGGGGCGCGCTGAGGACGTCCTGAACAACCACCTGGCCGAGACCGCCAAGCTGACGACCGAGGTGAAGTCAGGCCAGCTCGCCCAACCGCAGCTTGTCCTGTGGCCCGAGAACGCGTCCGATGTCGACCCGTTCCACGACACCAGGGCGGGCGCGGAGATCCGGGCCGCCGCGAACGCGCTTGGCGTGCCGATCCTGGTGGGTGCGGTGCTCCAAGACGGGCCTAACAACGTGAGCAATACCGCCATCGTCTGGAGCCCCATCACCGGCCCGGGCGACCGCTACACGAAGCGGCATCTCGTGCCGTTCGGCGAATATATGCCGTGGCGCGGCTTGATCGACCATTTGACGAGCCTGACGTCGTTGGTCCCGGAGAACTTCTTGCCGGGGCACACGCCCGGCACCCTGACCGTCGGGCCGGCCACGATCGCCGACGTGATGTGCTTCGAGGTCGCGTTCGATGAGCAGGTCCGCGACGGTGTGACGCACGGCGGCCAGGTCATCGTCGTGCAGACCAATAACGCCACCTACATGCACACCGCCGAGACCCGCCAGCAGCTCGCGATGTCGCAGCTGCGCGCTGTTGAACACGGACGGGCGGTGGTGGTCGCTGCGACCAGCGGAATCAGCGCCGTCATCACCCCCGACGGCCACGTCGTGGCGCGGACCGCGGAGTTAACGCCGGCGATCGTCGATATGCCGGTCGTGCTGCGCACCTCACTGACGATTGCCGATCACCTGGGTGCAGGCCCTGAGTGGGTGCTCGGCATACTCGGCGTGCTGTCCATCGTCGCGGTGGTAGTCCGCAACAGACTGTTTCGCTACCCCAAGGGTCGCGATCCCGGGAAGGAGCTCGCGCCGTGACCACCGCCGACCATCAAGCTGTCGCGCAGGTGCTGGTGATCATCCCGACCTATCAAGAACGCGAGAGCTTGCCGCTGATCGTCGCCAGGGTGCGAAAGGCAGTTCCCGCAGCGCACATTTTGGTCGCCGACGACAACAGCCCCGACGGCACCGGCAAGATCGCCGACGAACTCGCCGCGAGCGACGACCACCTGCACGTCTTGCACCGGCCAGCCAAGAAGGGGCTCGGTGCCGCCTACGTTGCCGGGTTCGAGTGGGCGCTGGCCGCAGGCTACGAGGCCATCGTCGAGATGGACGCCGACGGCTCTCACCAACCAGAACAGCTGCCCGACCTGCTCGCGGCGCTCACCGACGCCGACGTGGTCCTCGGATCACGCTGGGTTGCTGGCGGCAAGGTGAGCAACTGGCCGAAGTCGCGGGAGGTGCTCAGTCGCGGCGCGAACGCGTACGCAAGGTTCATCATCGGCGTCCCCCTTCGCGACACGACTGGGGGCTACCGGGTCTATCGCGCGGATGTCCTTCGATCGTTCGACCTCACGACGGTGCGCTCGCAGGGCTACTGCTTCCAGGTCGACCTCGCGCTGCGCAGCCTGCAGCGCGGTTACCGCGTCGTCGAGGTGCCGATCTCGTTTGTCGAGCGCGAATTGGGCGCCAGCAAGATGAACCGCGGCATCGTTCTCGAAGCCCTGTGGCGGGTCACGGTGTGGGGGATCCGCTGGCGCTTCGATCAACTTACGCACAGACGCCCTCCCACGTAGGAGGGCGTCTGTGTCAGGCGCTCTTGCGTCGCCCGGTGAGCCGGAGCACATCGAGCCGCTCCTGCAAGATGACCTCGAGCTCAGGAATGCTGCGACGCTCGAGGAGCATGTCCCAGTGCGTGCGCGGGGCCTTGACCCGCAATGGCTCACCCGATGCCGATGCCGCGTTTGCTTTGGTCGCCGTCGCACCACAGAACTTGCATTCCCAAGTCGCCGGGACCTCGGCCTCGACGGAAAGCGGAACCTCGAGCCGATGCCGGTTAGGGCAGATATACAAGATCATTTGCCGTTCGGCCAGCTCGGTACCTTTATCGTTCTCGTAGCTCACCGCACCAAGTCGGCTGCCGCGAAGCGCTCGTTCCGCCATGTCTTCCTCCTACGTCCTCACCGCATCCAACGTTTGGGTCAGTAGCGGGATTCCCCGGTCGCGCTGCCCGTCATCGAGGGTCTTACCCGTTATGACGCACATCTGACCCTGATGGTTCGCGGCTGGTTCGCGATCGGCGATGATCGCGGTTCACCTACCCATCAAGATCACCTCGAAGCCCGAGGACAGGAGCCCGATGAACGCCGGCCCGGTACAACTGCCAGGTGTCCCTTTTGAGCTCGTTTGGGACTTGGCTCCCGAGCACTGGGAGCCCGTGGTCGGCAACGCCTCACGCGAGTCCGGAGTCCTCATCGAGGCAGGCCCTCTCAGCGATCTGTTCGCCTCGCCGGACGACCTCGAGCCGTCGTTGAACGCGCCCCGGCTGATCGGCGTCCCGGATCCTCGCTTTCAGCTCAGCGCGCTGGTCGAGGTCGAGTTCGCCTCGACGTTCGACGCCGGGGTACTGCTGGTCTGGGCCAACGAACGGTCGTGGGCCAAGCTCTGCCTCGAATACTCACCGACGGGGCAGCCGATGGTGGTCTCGGTTGTCACCAGGGGGGTTTCGGACGACGCCAACAGCAGGGACGTCGACGGGTTGGGGACCTGGCTTCGAATCTCACGGTCGACACCCGGCAGCTTTGCCTTTCACGCCGCGACCGATGGCGTGCACTGGAGCCTGATCCGTCACTTCAGCCTGGACCTCGGGCCGGACGACGTGGTGCGCGTCGGCTTCCTGGCTCAATCGCCGACCGGCGAAGGATGCCGGGCGAGCTTCTCCCAGTTGCGCTACCTGCCCGAAGCCCTCGACGACCTACGCGGCGGCGACTGACCACTTACAACACTCTGACGGCTTCGCCGTACGCCCAGCTCTTGATGTTCTCGACGACCTGCGGCCACCACCGCCCGTAGGTCCCCGTTGTCACGTAGCCCACGTGGGGCGTCAGCACGGTGTTCGGGAGCGTGCGCAGCGGGTGCTGTGCAGGCAGCGGTTCAACGTCGAAGACATCGAGTCCCGCTCCCGCGATGGAGCCGGTCCGGAGGGCTTCGATGAGGGCATCTTCGCCGATCAACGGGCCACGTGAGGTGTTGACCAGGTACGCGGTGCGCCGCATCGCCGCGAGTTCGTCGGCGCCGACGATGCCGCGCGTTCGATCGCTGAGCTTGAGGTGCAGCGTGACGACATCCGAGGTCGAGAAGAGCTCGTCTTTTTCCACCGCCCGAACACCGAGCTCGGCTGCATGCTCCGGCTGCAGGTTCTGGCTCCAGGCGACGACGTCCATGCCGAAGGCGAGGCCGATCTTGGCAACCTCGCCGCCGAGCTTCCCAAGCCCAACGACGCCAAGCCGCGCACCTGCTAGCTCGAGCCCAAGGGTGCGCTGCCAACCGCCGTTGCGGACGTCGCGGTCCTCTGCACAGATGTGGCGCGCCAGCGCGAGGATCAAGCCCCAGGTCAACTCCGCGGTCGACGTCCGCAGGCCGGTGGTTCCTCTCACCTGTACGCCGCGTTCGCGACACGCCTCGAGGTCGATTGCCGCGTTCGCCATCCCTGTGGTGACGAGCAGCTTGAGAGCTGGTGCCTGCCGAAGCACCTCGCGGGAGAACGGCGTGCGTTCGCGCATCGCGACGATGATCTCGGCGTCCGCGAGCGCGGCGGCGAGGGCCTCGTCGGTGAGGTGCTCGGTTCGCACGTCGAGCTCGTACGGACCCCCGGGGACTTCGGACAGCTGCCGCCACGGGCCGAACCGACGGGAAACATCTTGATAGTCGTCGAGAACCAGAACACGATGCGTCATGCACGCATCCTGGCATCACGCCAGACCCCATTGACCTGAGGGAGGACCTGCCGCCGATGGACGCCGATACCGCCTCTGATCGACCACTGATCCAGCAGATGGTTGTGATTCACCGCGTGTTCCGCCGTGAGTTCGGCCTGCTGCCGGCGCTGATCCGCGGCGTCGCCGCGGATGATCTCGAACGGGCCAAGGTCGTCGCCGACCATGCAGCCGGTCTGCTTCGATTCGTGCACATCCACCACAGCGGCGAGGACGAGTTCCTCTGGCCGGTGTTGCTCGAGCGGGTAGAGGTTGAGACCGACCTGATCCGGCGCATGGAGGATCAGCACGTGCACGTCGCGGCGCTGATCCCGCGTGCACAGGAGTTGTTGCCTAGCTGGGCCGCACAGCCGTCGACCGAACGAGGCGAGGAAGTCGCGACAACGTTCGAGCAGATCGCGGCGGCCCTCGACGAACACCTGGGCGAGGAGGAGAAGCAGATTCTGCCGCTCGTCGAGGAGCACCTGACCGTCGAGGAGTGGTCCCGGTTAGGCCAGCACGCGACTGCCAGCTTGTCACCGCCAGACCTGATGGCCAGTCTTGCGGCGATTCTTGAAGAAGCGGACGACGACGAGCGGGCGATGTTCACGGCGGTGCTGCCGCCGCCGGTTCTGACCATGTTCGTCGAGCAGGCCGAACCCGCTTACCGCAATCGGATGCGACAGCTACGCGCCGGGGTCTGACGCCAGGGCGCCTAGGCTGTGACCGTGCCGGAGCCCGCGAGTCTTGACGATGAGGTGCTCGACTGGCGGTGGAAGGGTTTTCCCGCCGTGCCCGCCGGGCAGCGAGTGTCGGAGTTCGTCGCGAACCGACCGTCGTTGTTCGACGCTGGATTCAGCTGGCCGATTGCCACGCTGAGTGCATCGGCGATCGACCACAACGTTGGCGTTCTCGCCACGTGGTGCGAAGCCAACGGCGTGCTGCTCGCACCCCACGGCAAGACGACGATGATGCCTGCCCTGTTCTCGCGCCAACTCGCGGCCGGCGCGTGGGCGATGACGGCGGCCACACCGTGGCAGGTGCGCGTGTACAGGGCCAACGGCGTGCGCCGCGTGTTATTGGCTAATGAACTGGTCGACGTCGATTTCATCAGGTGGCTGGCTGCTGAACGCGCGGCCGATCCGCAGTTCGGGTTCTTCTGCTACGTCGACTCCGTCGCCGGCGTCGACATTCTCGGCAATGCATTGGCGGGTGGCGATTCAACTGATGCGCAACCCCTCGGCGTCCTGGTTGAGATTGGTCCTATGGGCGGGCGGACTGGTTGCCGAACCCGTGACGAGGTACGAGCGGTCGCGCACGCTGTGCAGCGACACACCTCCCTGATGCTCATCGGCGTCGCCGGCTGGGAGGGGCCGTTCGGGCACGGCCGCGACGAGAGCACGCTCACTGTTATTCGAACCTTCGTGCAGGAGCTCGCGGACACGCTGCGCGAGCTCGACACGGACGCACTGCTCGATCCGCGTTCGCCCTACTTCATCCTCACCTGCGGGGGAAGCGAGCACGTCGATGTCGTCACCTCGGTGCTGCGAGAAGCGACGGAGTGTTCGCGCCCTGTTCGCAGCGTGCTGCGCAGCGGCTCCTACATCACGTTCGATCACGGGCTCTATGCCGAGACCTCCTCGCTGGCGCCACTCCTGCGACCGGCCATAGAGGTCTGGTGCCAAGTGCTGTCGATACCCGAACCTGGAGTTGCGTTGATTGGTGCTGGTCGTCGCGACGTCTCCTTCGACGCAGGTTTACCCATGGCCTTGTGGCGTCGATCCGTGCGAGGTGGCGAGGTCGTGCCGTTCGACGCACCGGTGACCACAGTGAACGACCAACATGCGTTTCTCGACGTCGCACCGACAGACACGGTCGAGGTTGGCGACCTCGTCGGGCTCGGAATATCACATCCGTGCACTACACACGACAAGTGGCAGATGATGCCGCTGCTCGACGATCAACGGCGCGTTATCGATTGTGTGCGCGCGTACTTCTAGATTCCTCGCGCGGTCACGTTACTTCGTTAGCCCTGCCAGCACGTTGATCACGACGCCGATGATGACGACGCCGAACAGATACGCCAACAGCGCGTGCCGCAAGATGGTCGCCCGCATGACCGTCGACGTCACCTCAGGATCTGACACCTGAAATGTCATCCCGACGGTTATGGAGATGTACGCGAAGTCGATGTACTGCGGCTCGCGATCGGGAACCTGGTGAAAGTTGAGTCCGCCCGCCTTTCCGCCGTAGTACAACCTGGCGTACCGCAACGTGTACGCGGTGTGCACGACAGCCCATGAAAGGAAGACGGTCACGACAGCGAACGCTACGTAGGCTGCCTTCTCCACTCCCTTGCTGTTGCCGCTCGCGGCGATGACGAACCCAACCCCCACCAGACTGGCAACGCTGGCGCCGACGAGCAACAGGTCAACGACCGGTCGACCTGGATCCTCGCGGACCGCATGGCTGGCCGTCGATCGCGGGTCGCGTGGCCAAATGCTCAGCCAGATCCAACCCACGAACACCGAGGCCATGACATCCCAACCGACCAGCACAGCAAAGCCCCAGCCGCGGGTGAAGCCCATGATGAGCGCACCAGCAATGCCCAACGCGCCAGCGACCACGACGTGCGTCGCGGCCGACGTGAACTTCTCGGGCCCGTTGGCTGGCTTCGGCTCTCTGGGTGCCATAACGATCATTCATACCTGCTGGGACCGGCGACAGACCGCAGGCGCAGCGATGGCGCGGCTGCAAGGTCGCCGAACGGTCAACCACCTAGACTCACCCGTGACCGGCGCCGCCCGTGCCGGCACAGGGGAGTCGGTGTGATCGAAGCGGCAGGGCTCGGCAAGCGGTTCGGCGACCGCCGAGCCGTCGACAACCTCACCTTCACCGTCCAGCCGGGTGTCGTCACCGGGTTCCTCGGCCCTAACGGCGCCGGGAAGTCGACGACCATGCGGTTGATGCTTGGCCTTGACCACGGCGACGGGGTCACCCGGTTCGATGGCCAGCTCTACCGCGACATCGCGAACCCGATGCGTCGGGTCGGCGTCCTGCTCGAAGCGAAGGCCTTCCATCCGACCCGCACGGCGCGCAACCACCTGCGCATGCTGGCCGCCGCAAACCAGATCCCGGAGAGCCGCGTCGATGAGGTTCTTGCGTTAGTCGGCCTCGAGACGGTCGCCCAAAAAAAGCCAAAGTCGTTCTCGTTGGGTATGGGCCAACGCCTCGGGCTCGCAGCCGCACTGCTGGGCGAGCCTGACATCTTGATGCTCGACGAACCGGCGAACGGCCTCGACCCGCAGGGCATCAACTGGCTGCGCGACTTTCTCAAGGCGTACGCCGCTCACGGCCGCACCGTTCTCGCGTCGAGCCACCTGCTCGCCGAGATGGAGTTGATGGCGGACCATCTGATCGTCATCGGCCGCGGTCGATTGCTCGCCGACACCTCGATCGCGGATTTTGTGGCGCGGTCGTCGCACACGAGCATCGTCGTGCGCAGCCCCGAAGCTGCGAGGTTGGCCGAACTGTTGACCGCACGTGGGGCGACGGTCGTTTCCGAGGGTGACGGCCGGCTGTCCCTGACCGGACCAACTCAGGAGCAGGTCGGTGATCTCGCTTTTGCGGAGCATGTACTGCTGCACGAGCTCACGACCAGAACGGCGACGCTCGAGGAGGCCTTCCTCGAAGCCACGGCTGGATCGCAGGAGTTCGAGTCGACTGGAGGGCTCGGATGAGAAATGCGCTGCGCTACGAGTGGATGCGCCTACGCACACTGCGTTCGACGTGGTGGCTCACGGGGCTGTCCTTGCTGGTCGCGGGTCTGCTCGGGCTCCCGGCTCTCGGGCTGAAGGGCTCGGTGACCGTTCAGGACTACGGCGACATCCTCACCGGCGGTGGGGGTGGCGCCGTGTTCCTCGTGTCGATTCTGCTCTCGATGATCGGCGTTTTCGCCATCGGCCACGAGTACCGCTACGGCACCATACGGCCTACGCTCAGTGCGCTGCCGCGCCGGTCGACCGTCCTGGCCGCGAAGGTTCTCGTCGTCACGGGCTACGTGTTTGTCGTCGCGCTCGTCGGTCTCTTGCTGAAGTACGCGGTCGCGGTTGCGATCCTCGGCCATCGCTTGACGACGCTTGGTCTGTTTCCGACGCCGATGGCTCGCGTATGGATCGGATCGCTCGTGTACATCGTGATCTTTGCACTCGTCGGATTCGCGCTATCCGGGCTGTTCCGCAATATTCCGGCTGCGATCGTGACGGTGATCTTGATGCCGCTACTCGTCGAGAACATTCTTCGCGGGCTTCTTGGCTTGCACGTCTTCCACTCCATTCGGGGATTTGCGAAGGCGCTTCCCTTTTCGTCCGGCATGCAGATATTTCGGTACCAGCCGGTAGGAACCAACGGCAATACGGGTGCCGGGTTTGAGGCCGTGCCGAGCCCGGTCGACGGCGTGCTGGTTTTCCTCGCATTCCTCGCGATCGTCCTTGGGCTGTCGTGGTTTCTGTTCGAGAAGCGCGACGCCTGAGCGTCTGCGCAATCCAAAGGAGTTGTTCGTGCGCCACACCAGCCGCTCGCGGTTCCTGTGTGCCCTTGCACTCGCGCTACCGATGATCGGCCTGGGAGCTTGCGCGACTCCGCAGAATCGCGCTGCAACAACGCCGAGCACCGTCGGGGGCACGATCAGCTGCGCGTATTCCCCGACGGGCGGGACGCCGGCGCGATCGGTCGGCACGCCACCGACGCGCGCGTCGCAACTGGGTACGTACGTCGCAACGGTGACGACGAACCAGGGTCCGATCGTCATCACGCTGGACGCCGCGAAGGCACCATGCACCGTCAACTCGTTCGCATTTCTCGCGGACATGAAGTACTTCAACTCGACGCCGTGTCATCGCCTGACTACAGCGGGCATCTTCGTGTTGCAATGCGGGGATCCGACCGGGTCAGGCGGTGGCGGACCAGGCTACGAGTTCGCCGACGAGAACCTCGCAGGGGCCGTGTATCCCGCAGGTACGGTGGCAATGGCCAACGCCGGTCCGGGTACCAATGGCAGCCAGTTCTTTCTTGTCTACAAGGACACCACGCTCGCCCCTAGCTACACGCCATTCGGCACGATTACCGGCGGGTTGGCCGTCATCCAGAAAATCGCTGCTGCCGGATCCGACAGCAGCAACGGCGATGGCGACGGCAAGCCCAACCTGCCGGTCGAGATCACCAGCGTTACGGTCGCGACGAGCTAGCCTGCCGCGGCAGGGACTTCGGCGGCTGCACTGGTTTCGCCGGTCAGTTCGCGTTCGACCTCGATATCGATCAACGCACCCAGCAACACGATGAATACGCAGTAGTACAGCCACAGCATCAAGATGACAATGCCGCCGAGGGTGCCGTATGTCTTGTTGTAGTGCGCAAAGAAGCGCACGTAGAGCGAGAAACCGATGCTCGCCAAGACAACGAAGACCGTTGAGAAAACCGCACCGGCCGAGGCCCACCGCCAGTTGACGGACGTCTTGGGCGGAGCCAGCCAATAGAGAGCGGCGATGGCCGCGGTGAGGATCACTGCGAGCACAACCCACTCGCCGACATCGAACGCGATGCGCCATAACGTGTTGTGCACGAGGTGTCGGATCGCGGGCGCGATGCCGATTGCGGCCAGCGCAAGGACGGCAACCACGATCACCCCGATGCTCGTCAGCAATGCGAGACCGCGCAGCTTGAAGTAGCCGCGCGTCTCCTCCTGCTCGTACGCCGCGGTGATCGCCTTGATCAGTGTCCGGACGCCGGTCGAGACCGCCCACAAGACGGCGACAAGTCCGACGACCAGGCCGAAGCCGAGCTGCTGATGACTCGTGCTGGTCAATCCGGCGAGCCAGTTCGTGATGACCTCGCGCGTCGACGGTGACAACGAACCGCCGAGCCTGCTGACTTCCTCCGTCACTCGTGCAGGACTTGCCACCATGCCGTAGATAGTGACCAGTGCAACGATGCCCGGGAAGATCGACAGGATGGCCCAAAACGCGGTGCCGGCCGCCAGGATCGCGATGTTCCGGTCGACGATCTGCACCCAAACTCGACCCGCGATGGCTCGCCAGTTCGGCGCGGGTCGTGAATCGCCCAATCGTTGGTGGGTACTGCGGTTTTCCTGCACGCAATTCGCTCCTCGGCGTTCATGATGGCGCGTGACGTATTATCGAGGCACCGAAGGGGAGTAGCCCTCGCGTCTGTGGCCGTCAACACGGTGCCTCCACAGGTACCCGGCCAGCGGCGGTCCACACGGATCGCGGTGAGACCTTCGGCGACCGATGGTTGCCGGAGGTAATTGACGATGGTTGCTCGTTTGAACAACACGCCGACGTGGCTACGCCGACCCGTGGTCACCGCGGTCGGCATCGTCCTGATCGCCGTCGGCATCGTGCTTCTCGTGCTGCCCGGGCCAGGCCTGCTGGTCATGGCACTTGGTCTCGCGGTGTTGGCTACCGAGTACCCAGCTGCGCAACGGCTACTCGATCGTTTGAAAGCGTCACCCCCCGTGGCCGCCGCGCGGGCGCAGCTCGTGCGGTTCCGCACGCGTAGTCAGCGCCGCTGAGGCGCCATCGTGCGACTTCGATCGCGGCGGGGGACGCCGCTCATGCTGGCGTACGGCACCGATCCCAGTCAGGTTGCAGATCTTCACCTGCCGACCGACAGCGACGCGGACGGCGGGCCGTGGCCTGTCGTCGTGGTGATTCACGGTGGGTACTGGGGAGCCGGCTACGGCCGGTCGCTCGGCACCGGGCTGGCGGCCGATCTCGCGAAGCACGGTGTGGCCGCCTGGAACATCGAGTACCGCCGGGTGGGCAACGGCGGTGGCTGGCCTTCGACGTTGCTCGACGTCGCGCGGGCCACTGACGCCCTCGTTGATATCGCCGATCCGGCCTCTGATGGCCGGCTCGACCTCGACCACGTCGTCGCCGTCGGACATTCGGCCGGCGGCCAGCTGGCGATGTGGCTGGCTGGCCGACACAAACTCGCGCCTGACGCGCCGGGTGCGCAACCATCGGTCCGCATCCGGGGTGTCGTAGCCCAGGCGGGCGTCCTTGACCTGGCGCAGGGCGCGGCCGCGGGGCTGGGCGGCGGCGCCGTCGTTCGCTTCTTGGGCGGCACGGCA
>DASRZB010000173.1:0-3281 GCA_035653855.1 Acidothermaceae bacterium
ACGATCGGCACGTGCACCAACGGGACGTTCAGCGCCGGCAACCTCACGGTGGCCGCCGCGACGACCGCGACCTGCACGTACAGCGCCGCCCCGACCGACCGGACGGCCACCCTCAACACCGCCACGGCGACCCTCAACGGCCAGTCGTACACCGGCACCGCCGCGGTCGCCTGGACGGGCAACACCATCGGCCACAACCCCGTCACCGTGACCGACTCGTATGCCGGCACCCTCGGGACGGCCGATGCCGACGTCCAGTCCGTCTGGACGTTCACGTACCCCCGCACGATCAGTACCGTGGGCCTCGCCTGCGGTAGCTACACCTATCCCAACACCGCCCAGATCACCGAGACGGGGCAGTCGGCCAGCCAGACAGTCACCGTGATCGTCCAGGGTTGCGCCAAGATCATGCCGACGAACACGACGTGCCAGGATTACCTCAACGGCGCGCCGTCGCTCGTTGGCGGCATCCAGTACTCGGTGAAGAACGGGGTGATCAACCAGGTCAATCCGGGCGTGTTCTTCTACTTCAACGCCGTCAACGCGGTTGCCGGGACGAACACGTTCACGATTCACCAGTCAATCACCCCCGGCAGCTTCACGGCGTACTTACCGTTCGCTGCCGGGAGCAACGTCTACCTGGCCAGTACCTGCACCAGCCTCTCGGGTGTGACGATCACGCAGTCCGGCGCGGACACGGTCGTTACCTTCACCGCACCCTCGACCGGTAGCTACGTCTTTGGGATCAAGTACAGCGCGAGCTTCCTCTCCCAGACGAAAGTGACGCCGCCGATCGGTGGGACCGCCACGTACGACTACTCGATGTACAACGGCGGACTGCCGCTGAGCGGTAGTCCGATCGACGGCTCCGACGCGTCCGTCGACCTCACTCCGAAATAGGCCTACGCCAGTAGCGGGTGTTTGCGCCGCAGCATCTGCTGCTCGCCCGAACGTTGTGAAGGGGAGGAGGCCATCGGCCTCCTCCCCTTCGGTTTGCCATCGGAAGACGGACCGCGGTCGCGGGCACCGTCGGGCGGGAACCCTGCTATCCGCTGACGCTGAACGTGGTGCTGGCCGCTACGTTCCAGTTGCCGCGGGCGTCGAAGCTCCCTGCCTGCGCGCTACAGCTTGCACCCCCAGACGACCACGTTGGCGTCGGACCGAGCTGGATGACGGCCGAACCGCTGCTATCCGTGGCTACCCAGGTGACCATCGCGCCACCGCTGAAGGCACTGCATGCCGCACGAACCCAGAGCCCGCTCGCCCCGGTGACCGATGCGGTCGTCACGCCGCCAAAGACGCCGTTCGGGACGGTGATCGCTACACCACTGGTACCACCTGAACCGCCGGTACCACTCTTGCCGCCCTTGGCGGCGAACGCCGTCCCGCTGACGGTGAGGAGAAGGACGCCCGCCAGGGCGACACTCATGAGCTTGCGCATGTCGCGCGACCTCCATTTCGGTAACCCGGCTGACTGGTAGACGCCAGTCCCGTGGCTTTGCGTCCCCACCTCGCGATGGGTTTGCCCTTGTCGATGCCGGCCGTTCCCTGAAACGAGCGAGGCGTCCCCGGCGCACTTCGCCGCGAATGTCGTCACCGTACGCGGGAGCACCCGCCGACGCACTGGTCACATGGTCCCGGCAGCCGCGAGCGGAGGTCGGGTCCGGACCTCACCAGAACGACGGAGACCGCTCCCGAGCCCCCGTCGCGCGGTGCGGGCCGACACCGGGGTCCACGCCACCGGCGAACGAACGAAACCCGGTCGGCGGCTCGTGCCGTCGGCCGGGTTCGCTCTCGATCACTCCCGCCGTCGTGGTCGGCGGGCGATTGGTGTTCCTAGTGCTTGATCGTCAGCACGGCTGCCCGGGTGCGCAGGACACTGGAGCCGCTCGTCGCCGAGACCCAGAAGTCCGTGGCGCCACTGACGATCGTGACGCTGAGGTGGCCGGTCCCGTTGCCGCGCGCGTTGGTGTGGACGGCGCCGACCTTCGTCGCCGCGGAGAGCGGACACGCGCCCGGATACTGGTTGACCCAGAGGTCGTAGGTCGCACTTGGCAGCGCACCCTTGAGCACGACATTGACGATCAACTTGTGATGGCCGGTCGTGTTGAGGATGGCGAAGCCGTAGGTCGGGTCGCCCGCCGCCGGCTGTGCGCCGGTCGCGCACGTGAAGTTGCTCGGAGCGTTGAAGAAGGCGACCTTGCGGGCGCCGTGGCCCTTGCCACGATCCTGATCGCGACCCTTGCCGTGATCGTTGTCGCGCTCACCGCTCTTGCCCGGGGTGGTCACCCGGGCGACGACCACGGCGGCCGGATTGGACAGGCCACTCAGGACCACGTCGCCGTGCGCGCCGGCGGTCGTGGTGCTCACCGTTGGTGACGAGAAGGCGATCGTGCTGCCGGTGATCGTCGTTCCGCTCAGGGTGAATGTGGCGGTCGTCCCGCCGGCGGTGATCGCGCCGGCGGTGACCGCGAGGGTGCCGCCGGTCACGGTCGTGGCGATCGTCCCCGAGGCCGCCCACGAATAACCGGTCGGCAGCGTGATGGTGATCGTTCCGGCTGGGAAATCGCCGGGCGCCGTCGCGGTGACGGTCGCGAGCGGAAGGGTCGTGGCAGTGCCGTTCGGAACGACGGTCGTGGTCACCGGCATGGCCGTGGCGGCGAATGCCGTTCCGCTGGCACCGATGACGAGCAGTGACGCCAGCAGCGACGCGCTGACGCCGCCGCTGAAGAGGCCCTTACGAAGGTTCATGGGACTTCTCCTCTTCCGGCCGTCGACGGGGTCGGCGGCGGTCACGGCGCGGGTGTTGCGCCCGGGGTGGTCGACCTGAACAACGACTCGCCGGCGTCGGCGTTAGGTGGGACGAACGATCCCTGTACGATCAGGCCACCGTGCCACCCGGTGCCGGATCGTGGACGGTGACATCCTGCAGCCCACGCAACGCCAGTTCGGACCGGAGCTGATCCGGCGTCCCGGCGAGGATCGGGAAGGTGCCGTAGTGGATCGGCATGACGTGCTCCACGCCGAGGAGTTCGACCGCGAGCGCCGCCTCGCGCGGGCCCATCGTGTAATGGCCGCCGACCGGCAGGATCGCGAGGTCCGGCCGGTACAGGTCCCGGATGAGCCGCATGTCGCCGAAGACCGCCGTGTCGCCGGAGTGATAGAAGCGGAAGCCGTTCTCCAGCTCGACGACGAAGCCGACCGGCTCGCCGAGATAGAGCGGCACGCCGCCGTCCGGGTTCCAGTCGCCGGCCGAATGTTCCGCCGCGGTCATCGTCACC